>MHDW01000039.1:10087-16947 GCA_001803645.1 Nitrospirae bacterium GWC2_42_7
ATAACACAGCAGATATTTTGTGTGCAATGACCATAGTGTGCAGGAAGGCTGCGCTTACGTTAAAAAATCTTGTAGCCAAAATGAGGCCGCCGCTGACAAGAAGGGCAATAAATGGAGCTCCGTTTGCCCAGTGAAGGTAGACCTCGGACATCTCAAATCTTCTGAATCTTTCGCCTTTAGCTGAATGGTCCTTTTCTGTCATTAATAATCCATAGAAAACATGTGATAACAATAATTATTATTAAAAGTTTATTAGTGCTACAGAAGAAACCTGATAAACAAAGGCATTTTGCTGCATCCCACTAATATTCCATGAACAAATCAAATTAAAACATCACTGATTTAAGCGCCATCTCTATTTTTTTTATTTTACTTTATTAACACAATAAAAATAAACATAACACTATAATTATTAGGCCTTTTCTTGATGAGAACTTTCAATTCATTAGTATACTAATGCAATCATTATTAAGGAAACATCAAATCACCCTCCCCTTCATCCCCTCCCCTCAAGGGAGGGGAATATTTATTAATATCCCCATTAATAAGTAATTCACAGATTTTTCAGGTGCGAAATAAAATCTGCTTGAATGTATAAGCCAAAAATTCCCAGTTAATGACTCCATATTAAGAAACCGGCCAATATCCAGATAGCTTGAGGATTTCAAGTAATATTATTTCGTATCTGAGAAATCCAGATCATAATAGCTTTCGAACTATTTGTGATAGTTCTTTAGATAAATATAAATATCTCTCTCTTTTTTCTTTGCTCATCTTTTCCTGTCCAAATCTATCTTCCTCATAGAGCACTATAAATTCCTCAGCTCTATCTTTTGCCTCAAAATCACTTGTGTTCTTCAGGATATCTCCGGTAGTGGTCGATGGGGTTATCGGAAAACCTTTATTCCTCAGCAGTTTTCTGAATGAAATATATTGCTGTGCAACAAAGTCATACCTGCTGAATATCTTTCTTCGAATAATAAAATATATCAGCCAGAGTAAAAGCGCTGATACTGACAGTATTATCACATGATACCCAGCAAATTTTATCTGCCTGATATTTTGAATAAGCTTTTCTGAGAGATCAAATGGCAAAGCCAATGCGCCTATAATCTCTCTCTGGTCATCAAAACTGAATCCGACCACATACCTTGACCAGCTGAGCTTTAAAGAATCCACCATGAGTGAAAAAGCTGTACGTTTCTGCACTATTACAGAAGGAGTGGGATCAAATCTTTTCCATTTACCGTCAAGCATCGCCTCAACCCATGAATGAGCATCGCTCTGCCTGACAATTAAATATTCACCGTATTTGTTCCTTTCTCCGCCGTAAAATCCGGTAACGATCCTTGCCGGTATATTGAGGCTCCTCAACATAATGACCATCGAAGTTGCATAATGCTCGCAATAACCTTTCTTTGTATTAAAGAGAAAATCTTCAACAGGACTTATGCCTTCAGGAGGCCTTGATGTTGATAGTGAATATGCATAATTCTTTTTCAGATGCTCCTCTATCAAAAGAGCTTTTTGAGCATCTCTTTCTGCGCCTGATACAATATTGCCTGCAAGTCCGGAGATCTTTTCTACTCCTTCCGGCAATTGAAGATAACGACTGTCGCTTTTCCCAGCGTAGCTGTCGCTTAAAATGCTGTAAACAGTATAAAATATCCTTCCTCCTGATCTTCTAAGCAAAAAGATATCATTAGCATCATCAATAGTTAAACTATAGACATCGGCTTCTATGGCGGCTATCCTTGCAAGGCCGAAAACCACGTTGGAATCAAGAGGTTCCAGATATATTTTTTGTCTTAAAGCCTTTTTTGGAGCATATGATGAGACTATAAATTCATTGCCATATTTTTCAATGTGCGATCTCTCCTTTACAGTGTTCCTCCATGTAAGTCCGTCAAAAAAATCAAGACTCATTCCCCGCCAGTAATAAGGGATGGGCAGACCCTTGTCTGTTTCAACTCTCATGACGACTGTCGGGTCAAGCTTGACATCTCCGTAAGAGCCGAAATCAACACGATCAGAA
The DNA here is from genome assembly GCA_001803645.1 of Nitrospirae bacterium GWC2_42_7. GTDB lineage: Bacteria > Nitrospirota > Thermodesulfovibrionia > Thermodesulfovibrionales > UBA6898 > GWC2-42-7. Next base: position 12,123 of record MHDW01000039.1, read on the forward strand.
AAACCTACTGTCTTGATCTTTTTTACATGTCCGGTGGCAAGAAATCTATGTGCTGTCCTCGGAATAGACACAAAAAAAACAGCAGTTACAAATAAAGTCAGCAGAGAGATCAGGATGACCGGTATTTTAATGCTCGTTTTTCCCAAAGCACCTTCCTTAAGAAAATGCGAGAGGACCATTGCTGTAACAAGAAGTACCATAAATATTAAAAAAACAAAACCAAAGGCAAGAGAACTTGTCATTTCAGAGGCCATGATCAACTGAAGAAGAGTCATAAAGTAGACCTGAAGATGGTCCCATGGTTCTTTAAGGTCAAAGCTTTTCAGGGCTTGAAATGTTATTGTGAGATGTCCTACTGCAAGAAAAACATCTCCGGTCATTATCACAGAATCAAAAATAAAGACAATAAGCGTTGCAAGCGAGAGACTTCCTACAGCCCATATAGGGGCTGGCGGTCTGTTTCTGAAATACCTGTAATAACCCGGAATTATTGCTATCCCGCTTATAGTCATAACAAGGTTCAGCTGACCTGTAATGAACAGACTGATACAACCTGTAAAAGCAAGAACAGCTGTGATGACCTTATATATTATCGGCATAGATCACAATATCGCAGGAAGATGCGCAACCGGTCAGCATTGACCCCTGTTTTTTAAGAACAACAATTGAAATTCCGTCAGTATCATAATTATAAGAAGCCGGGCATTCCCATGAATTCTCTTCTTTAATAACAGCAAGGGTATCAAGTATCCTGAAAAGATGCTCGTCTCCGCTTCCGAATGGAACAACCTTTTTACATGAAAGCAGTCTTACATGAAATCCCATTTCTATAAATAACTTCGAAATAGAGGCTGACAATGATACAGCCTTTTCGAACATCTCCGGCTCAACAGGCCTAAGGTTATCTGTAATGATAGTCACCCTCCTGAATTCATGTTCCGCAAACTCTCTGACAAGAAGAGTTGAAGCCCTTGCAGAAACCTTCCAGAGGATCTTATGCCAGTCATCACCGTATCCGAACTCCCTTATGGAATGAATTTCATCCCCTGAACCTTTTACTCTGATCGTTTCTGCTATTTCTGAGCCTGAAATCTCAGGGATTATGCCGTCAACCTCGATCAGAGTCGGATAAACAAGAATTTCTCCTGAGACTTTCACAGGCCTTCTGTCTTCTAGAAGTATGAACGGAAAACCGCTTTGGACATAAAAGTTGCCATAACTATACAGACCCCTTTTAGGGAAGATCACCGGGGTCTCCTTCCTGACCGTAGATGAAGAAGGTATCAGAGTGTAATAGGCATTCGAAAAATCTGTGTCAGCTGTAACCCTGACAGAATAAGACGGTATAAAACGTTTTTTGTTCGTTATAGAAAAAACAGCTGTTGTCTCTTCACCTGCGAACAGAGGTGAGCTGATATATACTTCAAGCATCAGTCCTGAGAGGTTTATCTTTAGGAGTAGGACCGAAAGAAGCAGAAAAGATATCATCATAGAGAGAATAAGATAGATAAGGTTATTGCCTGTGTTTATCGCAGCTACCGCTATCAGAAAAGCAGCAAGTATAAACCTCTTACCCTCTCTTGTTGTTTTCATTTACAGCGGAACTGGTATCTTCTCTAATATTTCTTTTATTACATCCTCTGCGTCAGATATGAATTGTTTTGTTTTCAGTATTATCCTGTGTCCGAGCACAAAAGGGGCAAGCGTCTTGATATCATCAGGGGTCACAAAACCCCTTCCCTCAAAGTATGCGTTGGCCTTTGCAGCCCTTAGCAGAAGTTGAGCTCCGCGCGTGCTGACGCCTAAGCGTATCTTTTCGTGTTTTCTTGTTTCAGTAATGATCTTAAGGAGGTAATCTGTCAGGCTGTCTTCAATAATGACCTTTTCAGCTTCTTCCTGCATCCGGAGTATTTCATGCTTCGTAATAACGTGTTCCATCTTTTCGAGGCGTTCAAAGCTGGTCCTCTCTATCACAGCAGTTTTTTCGTCTTCAAGAGCCGGGTATCCAAGTTTTATATGCATCATGAAACGGTCAAGCTGGCTTTCCGGAAGCGGAAATGTCCCATGATATTCCATAGGGTTCTGCGTTGCTATGACCATGAACGGCTCAGGCAGGGTGTAAGTCTTCCTGTCAACAGAAACCTTTCTTTCGTTCATTGCTTCAAGAAGAGCTGACTGTGTTTTGGGATTGGTCCTGTTGATCTCATCTGCAAGAACTATATTAGAAAAAACAGGGCCCGGCTTGAATTCAAATTCCCTTGTCTCAGGATTAAAAATGCTCACTCCTGTTATGTCAGCAGGCATAAGGTCGCTTGTGAATTGGATCCTCTGGAATGAACAGTCTATGGCCTTTGCAAGTGCAAACGCAAGAGTGGTTTTCCCCACACCCGGCACGTCCTGTATGAGGAGATTGCCTTTTGCAAGAAGCGTTACAATAGACATTTTCACTGCATCTGACTTTCCCCTGATAATGGAATCTATCTTGTCCTGAAGTTGCTTTATCCCTTTATCTGTCATAGTATTATTTTACGACTTCCTGATCAATTTATAAAGAAAACAAAAAAGGAGTTATATTTTATGGGTTATATTAAAGGTGACCTATTGGTAATGTCTCTGACCGACCTTCTTAAGTGGATATATCTGAACAAAAAAAGCCTTACACTTGCTGTAAATATTAATAGTATTTCGAGAAAAACATATACGGAAAACGGCAGAGTTATCTTTATATCTTCAAATAAAGAAGGAGAGCGTCTCAGTCAATATCTGCTGGTATATCTGATAAATTAAGAAAGCTTGATAGAGGAGAAGAATGGGAAATCAGATATAAAAGACAAGGCAAACTTAAAGGATAATTTTGCTACATCATATACTCAGCGAGGTTGATCTTGTATTTATTCGGATCCATGGTTTTTATTATTGAAAACTTAAAATCTCCCTGCTCATTCTTTTCTGTCAGGTCAACAACCTTTCCACTTATTTTGTTGCCTTTCCTGTCGGTAATTACCATTACGCGGGGCCTTGAGACAAAAAGTTGATTGGATTCATAGACAAGTCCGAGTTCCTTTGAACTCAGCATAACAAGAGTGCCTATAGGATAAACTCCGACCATATTAATAAAGAACTTGAAGAGCATAGGATCAAGCTGTGTTCCTGATCTTTCCATCATAATGCTTAGAGCCTTGTCAGGAGACATAGGGATTCTTGAATAAACTCTCGATGATGTCATTGCGTCATATTGATCTGATAAACTGACTATCCGACTGAAAAAATCAAGTTCAAAACTGGTTCGTATCTTGGGATAACCGGAAAGGTCAAAATTCATATGATGCTCAAAGGCAACAATAGCAGACTTGATAGTAAGCACATCGAGTTTCTTTAGTTTAAGCAAAGCCCTTACACCCCATGTCGGATGTTGCCTGATAAGCTTCCATTCAGCATCAGTAAAATTTGTAGGTTTGTTCAGGACTTCGTACGGGATGTCCATCTTTCCGATATCATGAAAAAGGGCAACCATGCCGAGTTCAGTAAGCAGCTTCCGGTTAAGTCCGAGCCTTTGTCCGAGAGCTATGGAGAGTATGCTCACATTTACGGAATGATGATACGTATAATCATCATAATCCTTGATCGCAGTCATGCCGAGCAGAAGCTGTTCTTCCTCAAGGATATGGTCAACCATGGTCTCGACCACCCTCTTTGCCTTTTTTATATTCACCTTCTCACCGCTCTGGATCTTATTTATGACCCCTCTTGTGTAAGATACGGCATTAAAGTAGGTTTTCTTGACCATTTTTCTTACATCGTGCGACTCTTCTTCCACTATTTTTTTCAGTTTTCCTACTGAAATAGATTTCAGATCAGACAATTTCATTTCGTAAATATCAAAGGGTGATTCAGCGGAAGGTGGAAGGATAAATGTTCGCACAAAAACTATTAATTCTTCCTGTGTTACCCTGTTTTTAAAGGCAATGAGACCTAATTCTCTTCTTTTGAATTCCCTGACAAGAAAATCAAAACTAAGGAGATATTCCAGCGAGTAACGTATACGGTATTCATTTATATAAAAAAATTCGCCTCTTAATTCAAGGCTTACGGTGTTTTCGAACTTAATAAGGTTGTTAACCATGGAAACAAGCTTTTCGATGGCTGATGAAACTGCTATATTGGCTGCATCATGGATCTGGGCGGTACGAAGAACCACAGAAAGCTGGTTTATAAGATCTTTTGCATTTTTAAAGGCTTCTAGTTCTTCTTTACTGGCCATGTTCCAACCTCTTGACTGCTGTATATGAGAACTCTTTTAATAATTTGTTGCCGGAGTTTATGGATTTATTAAGGATAGAAAGTGCGTCTTTATTTCCTATAAGCCCCAGACAATAGGCTGCGCAGGCCTTATTTTCATAATTTCTTGCTCTTTTCCAGAAAGCCCTTTTCTTCATTGTCTTCAAAAGAAAATTATAAGTTTCACTATCTTTCCATCTTGATAATGCCTCGAAATATTCCTTCTTTTCTTCGAAGTCTTTATTGATAAAGTTCTTGTCATTTATTTTGTCCATAATTATTCTTTTGGCGGCTTCAGAAGCAATATTTCCAATGGCTTTAAGCGCAGCAGACCTTATCTGTTCATCCTGATCATCGAGGCATTCGCGCAAGGCAATCAATACATTTGCACCGCCGAGTTCACCGAGTGTTCTAATGACCTCTTTCTTAACGCGTATATCCCCGTGTTTTACAGTCCTTAAAAGATAATCAACCGCTCTCTTGTCCCCGATCTTCCTGAGAATAAATATTATATTCCTGACAACATACCACCTTGAATCATTCAGTC
>MHDW01000039.1:16971-20273 GCA_001803645.1 Nitrospirae bacterium GWC2_42_7
TCTTTCGGCCCTAAAAATGTCAGAGCATCAATAACGATCTTTCTGGCATGTATGCTTTTTAGTTCGCCGAGTATTTTCATGAGAGGCACAATCGCATTCTTTTCGAGGCATCTGGTATAGTCTTCAATAATTTTTTCTTCAATTTCCTGGCCACTGTCAAGTATTTCTCCAATAAGAGTCAGCGCAGTGTCACTACCGACAAACAATATTATCTTCATAACATTATCTTTTAAGTTTTTTTCAATATTCTTATCGCTGATTATTTTCCTTACATCTGCGAGTATTTGAGTGACCAACTGAATATCTCCGTGTCTTAAGGAAAATTCTATAGTGCTAATTATGGAATCCACAACATCAGAATAATCACTGCGCGATTCGGACAAGTAGAGCATTTCAAATAATATATTTGCCAGCTTTCCGGTCTTGTCGAGAGAGTCTTTTTCGAGTTCCTTCATAAGCATCTGAAGGTCTTTGTCGGACAGAGGGATGATAGACACATCTTTTACTTCTTCTTCGCCATCTTTAAAGGCATCATCAAATGCCTTGTGGAGTTCATCATCAGATACTGCTGCATTTTCCCTGAGTTCGGCTACGGCCTTTTCTTCGTAATCATCCTCATCTGCAAGAAATGCCTCATCAACAACATACTGTATATTCTGAAAGTCTCTCTCCCATAAAAGTGTGACTATGTCATCATCAACGCCTTCGCGATCAAAATCCAACGAGATAATTCCCAGAAAATCTTCCATTTCATCCTGCATTAAGCCTTTTTTAAAAGTAATTTCACGAAGGCCGTCCTTAAAGAAAAAAAGCGCGAGATTGTCTTCTTTTTCCGGATTGTTATATACCTGTTCCGAGTCGTAGTAGATCTCATTTTGCCGGATCTTCAGGACAAGCTTGTCATTGTACATAAAAAAATCCCTGAACCGGCTGTAATTGTCTTCGAGGGTTTTTATATAAATAGGATTGTTCTGAGGATACATCCTGAGCATCTTTTTTGACTTCAGTAATGCCTGGATAACATCCTTAACTGCCTTTAATTCATCGTTTATTTCCATGCAAAAAAGTTAACATAGTAAATTGTTTGTGTCAATGAAACACATGAAGACATTAAATAATTATGTATTTCAGGCCGCAGGTCGATGGTTTTCATTTAAACATCAAGACTGTCAAGGAAATTATTAAGGGTATTTTTGTTTTCATTAGATATTTTAACAAATTCGATCCCAATGTTATATTTATTAATTTTATCTCCCGGTATCTCAGTGCAATTCGCAACCCGCCCTGTGATAGGAAGCACTATATTATCAAGGAATATCTCCATTTCAGAAATATAATCAACATCAAAAGAATTATCAGCTTCAATGAGCATTCCGGAAAGGCTTATCCTTTTTATTTTGCATTCATCGGCAGCATCTATAACAGCATCTTCAGCATTCTTGATCTTGAACCTCATGCCGATCAGCCTTTGTTCGATTGAACCTGACTTATTTTCTTCTATGAATTTCATAAGTTCATAAGACTTTTCTGTAAGTACATTCGTAAACCTTATTCCGGCTTTATAAACAGGAACCACTTCTCCATCCTTGTTTGTCACTGTGCGGCTTAAATTTGACCATGCAACAACTCCCTTGAGGTGCATGAATTTCCCGCCATATTTGATCTTCAGGGTATATTCTCTGTCAATATTCAGTCTTTTTGATGTTTCAATAGCAGCGCCATCCATGCTTATATTTACTATATCCACATCTGATGAATAAAGAAGGTTCCCGTGTATGCTATCTACAACATACCTTTTAAATTGTCTGCCTTCATGATTATCAGTAGTCATAATTCTCTCTCTTTAAATATATCAGTATTTTAACAACTATTATACCCTTTGATCACATTTACCGGGTTTTTTCTTATCATCTACAAAAGACCAATATCATTTCAGGGTGATGCCTGCATAACCCACCACACTGTCGTAATCTCCGCTTATATCTCCTGAGGTCATATACTTTACAAGCCGTGCATTAACTGCGCCGAGTGATTTGACCGCAAAAAGCATGACGACAACCGGAAGATAGCCGCACATCGAAATATTTTCTTTTAAAACAGTTTCGTAAAGCCCTTCAGGGTCGAGATCAAGAACTTTATTAATTGCCATGCTGTCTTTTTTCCTTGCTGTTTTATCAGGGAGATAATGGCTCATATCAGAACTGGCCACAATTACAACAGGATATCCAATGCCCTTGATTGCCTTTGAGATACCTTCGCCCAGGCTTGCGCAGTCTTCCAGAGAGGCTGACAGTATGGTAATTGGAAGGATTTTGACGCTTTTTCCGAGAAATGCCATGAAAGGCAACTGAACTTCGAGAGAGTGTTCGAAAATATGCGCCTGGGAATCTTTTGTAACAGTCTCTGTATTCCTGGAGATCCTGTTTGCCAGTTTCCTGTCAATTTCGAATATGCCTGTTGGTATTTCCCACTCACCCTCTTCCATCATGGATATTTTAGGCCCTATGCCGGTATGATTTGGTCCAAGAAGGAGAAATGTTCCCGGAAAGTTTATGGAAGAATATACGGCCCCTGCAACACTACCTGAATAAACAAGCCCTGCATGCGGCGCGACTATGCCCATAACATCTTCTTTTGCAGAGCCATGAACTATATATTCATCAACCTGCTTTGACAGGAGTGAAGATGAATTTTGATAAAAATGACCTGCAACAGCAGCAGTCCTTTTCATTTAAGCTCCTTTATAAAATACTGTCACAAGAAAAGATATAATTATGTGCTTTCATGTTTATTATATTACGAAGTTTGATTCAGAACAAAAAATAATGTCTTCGTAACTTACTAATCGACAGTTTACTGGTCAGAAAACATCCTCGGCATCCTGATATTCTCTGTCTGTATAATCCAGAAAACGTGTGCAGTTAGAAAGGAATGTAAGCGGGACCTCACCGGTAGGCCCGTTTCTCTGTTTTGAAACAATTATCTCTGCCTTTCCTTTGTTTTCCATTTTGTCCTTATTATAAACTTCATCTCTGTAAAGGAATATGATCACATCAGCATCCTGTTCAATCGCGCCTGATTCCCTCAAGTCTGCAAGGGTCGGCTTCTTGTTGCCTGTTCTCGTTTCTACGCCTCGGTTGAGCTGACTTAGTGCAATAACAGGAACACTAAGTTCTTTTGCAAGAGCTTTAAGGGAGCGTGATATTTCTGATATCTCCTGTTCGCGTCTCTCGAAATTGCCTCTTCCCCTCATCAGCTGCAGATAATCAACAATAACCATGCTCAGCCTGTGTTCAGCCTTC
>MHDW01000039.1:20279-23160 GCA_001803645.1 Nitrospirae bacterium GWC2_42_7
CGAGGAGTCATCTATAAAAATAGGCGCCTCTGCCAGCTTGCCGGCAGCGCTTGTGAGGTCGTGCCAATCCTGTTTTTTGATAAATCCTTTTCTTATGCTGTTTGAATCCACCATAGCTTCTGAGCACAACATTCTGAAGGCAAGCTGCTCCTTTGACATTTCAAGGCTGAATACTGCTACAGGTTCCTTAAGAACTACCCCAACATGCTGTGCTATGTTAAGACTGAAGGCAGTTTTTCCCATCGAAGGCCTGCCGCCTATAATTATCAGGTCGCTTTTTTGAAAACCTGTTGTAAGTTCGTCTAGTGCCTTAAAACCTGATGAGATGCCTGTAATTGCCTCTTTCTTGTCATACAGCTGCTCTATCATCTTAAAACTGTCTTTTATAACATCTTTCATGGTCACAAAAGAGGTCTTGATCCTCTTGTCGGAAATATCGAAAATGGTTTTTTCCGCATAATCCACAAGTTCTTCTGCATCCATTTGGCTTTCATAAACATTACCGGCAATATCAGTTACAGAGCGCAAAAGTCCCCTTAACATTGATTTTTCCCTGACGATCATGGAATGGTACTTAATGTTCGCAGAAGTGGGGACCATCGTGACCAGAGATGTGAGGTACTGAGATCCGCCGACAGCTTCAAGGTCATTCATGCGCCTTAAATAGTCGGTCATAGTAATTAGATCGATCGGCTCGTTCTTGTTGAAAAGTTCTGCCATAGCCATGAAGATCTTTTTATGGGAATCCTTATAGAAATCTTCATAGGTAAGAAGTTCAAGCGCTGTTGTCTGGGCGCTGTTATCTATTAATATCGCACCAAGAATAAATTGCTCAGCCTCGATATTCTGTGGAGGTAGTTTGTCTACTGCTGCTTCCATTCCCTTCATGGCATTATTTAAAGTTAAAGTGATGTTTCAGGTACAACAATGACCTTAATATGAGCGGATATCTCTGAATGGACCTTGATGTCTATTGTATACTCCCCAAGTCTTTTTATTGGTTCTTCGAGTAGTATTTTCTTTTTGTCTATATCAAACCCTTCAGCCTTTAAAGCCTCTGCAATGTCCTTGCCGGTCACTGCGCCAAAAAGCTTGTCTTCCTCACCTGCTTTTGCTTTTATTGTTAGAATAACGCTCGACAATTTTTCGGACGATTCTTTTAAAGCTGCCTTGATCTTTTCAGCTTTTCTGGTTATGCTTGCTTTGTGATGCTCCATTTCTTTCAGGTTTTTGGTGTTTGCTTCTGAAGCAAGTTTTTTGGGGATCAGATAATTTCTTGCATAGCCATCGGATACATTAACAACTTCACACATATGTCCAAGATTTTTAACATCTTCATTGAGGATTACTTTCATCGGACGATCTCCTTGAATTTTTGTTTAGTATAACACAACACCTGAAAATATCTCCTGAGTTTACCTTATTTAAAGATAAATCTTTGCGGTTTTTTGCGGTAAAAATAATCCAAAATACTACCCCAATATTTAGTTGCATTGTTTAGATGTTATTAGTATACTAGACTTGCAAATAGTTTTAATTATGTTTATTAAGCAGTGTGATATAATTTTTAAAAAGATAGGCATACTTAATAATTTAAGTTAGCATATAAAATCAAAAGGAGGTTTCAAGATGAAGAAGATTCTGTTAGTATCATTAGCAGTAGTATTTGTTCTCTCTCTTGCCGGTCTTTCGTCAGCTACAAACGGCGACAATCTTATCGGTGTAGGCCCGATCGCAAGGTCAATGGGCGGAGTAGGAATTGCAGCTCCGCAGGATGCCTTGAGCGCTGTTTTTGCTAATCCGGCAGCTCTATGTTTTGGCCCTTATTGCCCTGGGTCTGAAGTGAACGTTGATGCAACCATGTTCATGCCAAATGCACATACAAAAATTACAGCTGATGCTGCCATGCTTAATACAGGCTGGAAGAGAAGCGATTCTGACATGTATATAATTCCTGCTATTGCTATCTCAACTCCAATTACCGATAAGCTCCGTTTTGGTTTTGCAGGTTACGGGGTATCAGGTCTTGGCGTTGATTATAAGCATAAATTTGACCTAAACGGAATGACAGCAAACGATGAGGATATGTATACAGATCTTTCGATCATGAAAATCGCGCCAAACATCGCTTATATGATCACCCCTAATCTTTCAGTTGGCGCTTCTCTGCATATTGATATGGGAGTTCTGGATCTGAATTACCGTGAAGGGTCTTCAACCGGATGGGCCCTTGGAGGACAGATTGGCGCAATTTACAAAAATGGCCCTGTTTCACTTGGAGTAGTCTATGTTACACCTCAAAAAGTAAAGCACAAAGGAGTATTTGATTTTGATGGAAATGGCAGCGCTGATACGCTTGCTCTTGAGAGTCCGCAATCAGTAGGTTTCGGAATTGCCGTTGAGCCTGTCCAGAATGTTCTCTTGATTGAAGTGGACGCAAAATGGATCAATTGGTCAGATGCCATTGGCTACAGGGATTTTGACTGGAGAGATCAGTGGGTATTTGCTATCGGAACCCAGTATAAACCGATTCCAAAACTTGCATTACGTGCCGGTTTTAATTATGGCAGAAATCCTGTTAGAGACCATGATGGCTGGGAGGGCAGTAATATGACAAGTGTACAAGGCAAAACAATGCCTGTTTTCAACTATGAAGTTTTCAGGATCTCTGGTTTCCCTGCAATAGTTCAGCGTCATCTTACTGCAGGCATAGGCTATGAGATCACTAAGAATGTCTCTGTAAATATCGGCTACATGCATGCATTCAAAGAAGAGATTAATGAAAGTGGAACATATTTCGGTGCTCCTGCTTCAGCATCTTCCACACTTAAAGAAGACAGCGTAGAGTTTGGCCTTACCTATAGATTCTAACACTTTTTTT
>MHDW01000040.1:0-4520 GCA_001803645.1 Nitrospirae bacterium GWC2_42_7
CTGTGGGGTCGATCTCATAAGCTGCCTTTCCATCAAGCCAGTTGTAAGCCCCGCAAAGACCGAGCCTTTCAGGTGTAATAACACAGGTATGGCTAGGGGCAAAGGACTGGCAGAGAAGGCAAGAATAAAAAGTATCTACTGATTCATCCGTCATGCTTCCGATTCTCTGGTCACGTTCCTTGTAAGCCTTCCGTGCCTCTTCCTGTATTGCAAGCACGTCTTTTTCATCAAGATAAAGTGTTACCTGCACCTTATCTACAATAGATTTAAACCTTGAATGCGACATAGTAGCCTGAATAACACCTATATGTTCCAGAGTAAGTCCGTCCTTTTTTGCCTGGGTGCTTATCCTGACCCAGTTAATATCACGCTGGCCCATATGCCACAGGCCCTGAGCCTCATTAAGATTATGGTGAATTTTTCTTTCTATGATCGATTCGAAATCCTTCTGCATTTTTCTTCCGGCAACATCGATGACTATGCCGAGAGGCATCATTCCGCCTTTCTCGAATCTCTCCTGCCAGTTCTCGCCTACAATTATTACTTTGTTGTCTTCGATCTCTTCGAGTTCTTTTGTCCTGACCCATTCAAATGCAGGGGTTCTTTGACCTCCGAACTCAATGAACATATCTTCTTTCCTGATCCTCTCTCCTTCAAAAGCAGGGCCGTAAGCAACAGGTATCGGAGGCCTCTCAACTACGATCTTAAGACCCCTGACCTCGATAGACTTCTGAACTATCTTGCTATGGTCGAATTCTTTATCAACCTCTTCATAGATACATACGCCTGTAGGATGAATAACAGAAATATCAGTATCTGCTATGGCAGGGAAGCCCATGTTAATGGCGCCTGCACCTGTTGTCCAGATAATGTCATTAAGCTCTCCAAGCACCATAGCAAAGGCAAAGACCCTGTCTTTCTGGTATTTCAGGTGTCCTTTGTAATCCCCGGGCTTTTTATTACCGAATATTAGGGAAGCCCTAATTGCCCAGTCAAGCGCATAAAGGGTATGTTCAGTATCAGGGCCGAGAGGTACTATCCTTGTCTCCCACCCAAGATCAACGCCCTTTCTTAAAAGCTGCTTGGTCACACTGTTTCCATTCACATTTCCTGAAAGGAAGGTGAGTATATTTTTTTCCTGCAATTCTCTTACTATCTTGACTGCTGTTTCATCATCCGGAGCTGCTCCGATGATCGCGGCAAAGCCCGGCATAGTGCCGTCAACAAGCTGAATGCCGAGATTCCTCTGGATCGTGTCAGTAATAAAACCGTTGTATGTGAATTCCTTCCCGTCAATAGTCTCTTTGACCGGTTCAAGCCCCTCAATATATCGAAGCGCCATAATGATCTCTTCTGAAAAGAGTGTTGCCATTCCTGAATCAAGCGCCTCTCCGAGGTAAGGCTTCCAGTTAATATCTTCAGGCTCCACATGAAGCAGTTCCCTTGTCCTTTCAAGCGCGATTTTCATATCACCGAGTGTCTTGACAGGGAAACCGGTCATTGCATATATCATCGGAAGATAAAAGGCTGTATCAGGGAACTCAAAGGCAAAACTTTCACTGTGCTGACCTATAGCCTTTGTAAGCATCTCTTCCGCTTGTTTGAAAAGTTTGTTCGAACCTCTTATAGCCGCAGTGGCTATTAACTTAGACATCCTGACCTCCTCAAATAATTATTAAAAACAATAAAAAACAAGAGTAAATTTCCCCTGTGTTTACTTAATATCTTACTTTTTATTTTCATATTTTTTATTAAATAAAATCAACTCTGTTTAGCCAGCTACGCTGCTCTTGTTTTTAAGAATGCAGGAAGAGCATTGGCTTCACGCGGACCAACAGTGATCTTCCAGCCAGGGAGCTTGTCCTCTATCGAGCCGCTGAGGATCGCAACATATCCTGGTATGATCAGTTCTTTATGAGACATTTCTTTCTCAATACCGCTTTCGGTAATAAACTGTGCTATTTTTGAGGCTGTGAATTTTCCTGCTGCCCATGCTGTCAGAACAGAGAGGCCTTCGCTGTCCATAACAGCCAGCCTGCTTGCAACCTTGCTGTTCTCTATCTCCCCGGAGACAATAAAATATGTAAGGGAGAAATTAGTCGTGATCATCAGAGGAGATTCAGGTTTAGGTTCACCGATATTGTAGATCTTCTGCTCTACCTGCATCGGGACCTGAGGATCAGTATATATATTCTGTCTCATAGTGAATAAAGCGAGGTTCTTCCACTTCTCTACGCTGTTGACAACGATGATAGATGAATATTTTGCTATGCCAACAGCAGCCAGCAGGGCTTCCACTAGGCTGTCATCTCTCTGCATAAAATTTATTACCGGATAACCGAGGGGCTTGAAGTTCTTCTTTACAGCAGCCCTTCTGATAAGTGTATTATGCTCGATAATGTCCTTTGCCTTCCTTGCGCCTGAATCAATTACCATATCCTCAACACCAAGAGCTTTTATTTTCTCAGTAAGCGCTGAAAGTTCTTCAAGTCCGTTTGCATGTACTCCGAGCGTCATTTTGTTTGTTTTTGCGATATTTGCCATAGCCTCTGCATTGGAGGCATTCGCTCCATATATAATGGCTCTTTTATCAGCAAATAATTTTGCTGCTGCTTCAGCAGCCTGAGGATTTTCAGTGCAGATTATTGTAGGGACGACCGAAGCCTTTGCTGCAACTATCTTTGCTAATGCTTCGAATTTCCCGGCATCTCCTGAGGCATTTGTCAGGGCAATAGCATCTACCCTTAACTTCTGCCCAACCCTATCTATCTCGGAAGCCAGAACCTGTTCAATAATTTTTGTTGCTTCTGCTTCTGAAAAAGTGTCCTTTATCTCAACAGCTATCGCGCAGGGATTAACAAACTTCTTGTCATGCCTGAAGAGCACTGTCTCTTCACCCATCTTGACCGCGAGGTCTCCGGCGCCGAAGGTTATAGGCCTTACAGGTGGTGCAGATGCCTCTCCGAGCACCTTCTTTGCCTCTTCAGAAACATCAGGACAAGAATCAAGTGTCGCCTGTCTCTGCGCAAGCTTCATTGCAAAGGCAAGACATGTAGGATGCCCGCACTTCTTGCAGTTTGTCTTTGGTAGCATCTTGAATATTTCAACGCCTGATAAAGCCATTTTAATAACCTCCTGAAAATTTAGGTAAAGGTTAAGGTAAAGGTTTTCAAAATTCTCTGCCTCTACCTCTGCCTTAACCTTAGATTAATTCCTCTATTGTTTTTTCTACTGCTTCCACAGCCTTTGGATGTCTCATTATCAACAATTCAGCTCCTGCAATAAGGAGAGCAGTTGCAGTTACAGCCTCCCAGGCAATTCCCCTCTCCTCTGCCGGTCCCCAATGGGGCAGGTCAGATTCAGGCGCCTGTGTCTCTTTTATCTTCCATACATACATACCGACATCTCCGAGCATCGGGGGCTGCATGGTCATATCGTTCTGGGTAAGTGCGGCGAGCCGTATCCTCTCCATAACAGAATATGTATATTCAAGACCGTAGCCGAGAGCAGAACACATCGGGTCTGTGATCAGCCTCTCCTTTTCGAAACCCATCTGGGTTATAAGGATGTTCAGCTGTTTTGAGAGGTTTATATCAAGCTCTGACATTGCTATAAGCTTGTGATTATTTGCCATAGCAGCAGCTGCTATTGTCTTATAGTTCGCTTCCTGTGCCTTTCCGATAATACAGTTTTTGTCTTTGGCAGCCTCTGCAACAGCTATTAGCACCTGAGAATCCTTTTCAGCATGGTTGCTGCCGAGAATAATAAGAGGAATATTAATTGCTGCAAGAACATCTTTAACTGTTTTTGATGCCTCTTCAGGCGTCCGGTTTTCCCTGTCCGGGTGAGTGCCTACCAGCCTCAGTGCTATGGCCTTTGCCTTGAGTTCATCCTGACAATATTTCGCCCATTTAACAGGGTCATCAGAAACTGCTGCAAAAGGTTTCTGTACATTTTCAGGCCAGTCTGTAGGCGGAACATCCTGTATCTCATATGCAATGACCGGAGCATTAGGCGCTGCTCCTTCAAAAGAATTAAAAGGAAGAACATTCTCCCCTCCGAAAGTAACCGCCTTATCCCCTGTCCCTATGGTTACAGGATATACTTTACCGGAATATGTTTCCTTTGTTGGTGTAAAAGCCATTTTAAAAACCTCCTCATTTAAGCTCATAGTTCATAGTTGATTGCTCATAGTATAAAATGCTATCAGCTATGAGCCAAGAGCTATCAGCTGATTATTTACATTTCCAGATACGAATGAGCATACAAAGTATTGCCCATTATCACATCAATCGTCTTTTTTATCTCTTTCATTTTGTCAGCGTCATCGATCTTTTTCCCTGCCAGAACATCATCAAGCATTTTCTTCTCATTTATAGCTTCTGCCATCTCATGAGAATCTGCAATTGCTGAAGTCAGTCCGGCATTCATAAGCATTAAGAAATAGTATTTGTTCAATATCGGCCTTAAAAGTTTAGGACAGCCGTTGGAGATATTACTCAGGCCGACAACCGTCTTCA
>MHDW01000040.1:4543-7781 GCA_001803645.1 Nitrospirae bacterium GWC2_42_7
AACATGCTGATCGCCTTGATGACATGACGCGCATGGTCCTGCGATGTTGCGATCTGCAGAACAAGGGGATCAAGAAAGAGGTCTTCGAGGGGAACACCATACTCCATGGCACGTCCCATGATCTCAGCAGCAATGCCACATCTCTCCTCAGCATCAGCAGGAATTCCGCCTTTGCCGACAGTCAGTCCGATGACCTGAGAATTATATTTTGCAGCGAGTTCGAGTATGGGGAATCTTTCAGGATCATTTGATGTGGAATTTATCAAGGCCCTGCCCCACTGATTATTATGTATCTTTAAGCCTGCTTCTATTGCAGATGCATTTGTTGTATCAAGGCATACAGGCAGAGGAACAACTTCCTGAATTGTTGTTACCATCCATTGCATCATGTCCTCACCGCCGTCTTCCGCAGGGCCGATATTGGCGTCAATTATACCGGCGCCTTCTTTCCACTGCCGTGTTGCGATCTCCTGTATCGGGCCTTTATCTTTCTTCATCATAGCCTCTCTGACCCTCTTGGCTATAATGCTTAATTTCTCACCTATTATCAGCATCTCGGGGACTCCTTTCTGAACATTCATATTCAGTTCAGCTAAACATTAAAATATTTAAACTTACAAAATTAACAAGAATAGAAAAGATAACACAATTAAAGTCACAAGGTAAAGAGAACAAACGATATTTTTAATTTATAAACGCATAAGTAATATTATAAAACTGTAAAACAGGTGGGTATTTGACACGATTTGAGGCATTTTATGGATAATGCCATGAACTTTGGCTTAAGTAGAGAGTGTTGAAAATATTGTCAGGCGGGGCGAAAGCCCCGCCTTTGTCACTTTAATTCGTTTGCTTCTGAACTTCTGACTTCCGCGCTTTCTATCTTCTTATCTTCCGCGCTATTGTCACCTTCTCGACCAGTTATTAACACAAAACTGGTTTGCGCACTTTGCGACCTTTAATTCACCATTTGAAATGTCATAATAAGAAATAACAGGATTGCCGTCTGTGCCCAAGGCTATTGAGTTGTACTGCCCTACATTCGGCGATGAATCAACAGTTGTAACAGTGTTATTTGATGTGCAGGCTGAATTACCGCATCTCACAACTGCCAAGGCAGCGCCGTTAGTATAAGCAACTGTAGGAAGGCCGTCTGTTCCCATGGTGATTGAACTATATGCTGGAGAGCCTGTTATCGCTGTATTACTGCTAAATGATGTGCAGGCTGTATTGGAGCATTTTCCAACAGTTAAGCTTCCGCCTGATGAAACATACGAAAACACCGGCAGGCCGTCAGTTCCTATAGTTATTGAGGTATAACCCGCTGCGGCTGCCAATGGGGTATTAGAACCCGGTCCTCCATTGCAGCTTGCATTGCTGCATTTGTAGACGTATACAGCTCCGCCAGACAGATGAGAGATGACTGGGATACCATCGGTACCTAATGCTATAGAGGTAAGTCCTGAAGTCCCCCAGTATGCGGAATTGCCGCTTAAGACGGTGCAGCTTGTATTTGCGCATTTTAAAACAAACAGACCTCCTCCACCTGCCATATGAGAAATCACAGGCAGGCCGTCTGTTCCTATTGCTATCGAGGTATGACCCTGAGAACCTGCAAGCTGAGTGTTACTTGAAAAAGATGTGCATGATGTATTCGCGCATTTTGCCACTGTTAAAGCCCCTCCTGAAAGGTGGGATATGATCGGCAGCCCGTCAGTGCCTATAGCAATCGAGATATGCCCTTGAGAACCGGCTGCGTAAGTATAATTGCTGAAAGAAGTGCATGCTGAATTAGAACATTTTCCAGCCATCAGGTATCCTTTGCTTGCATCATAATAAGCAACAACTGGAATTCCGTCTGTGCCTATTGTAATTGCACTGTACAGGCCGTCATTAGTTCCTGAAGGAAGTACAGTGCTTAAAGTATTTGAGCTTGGTACCTGGCCCGGCGCTGTCTGGCCGTATCTGTTGTCAAGGTCAGCCAGTTTATATCCGCCAATCATCTCAGAATTCAAGTTCGATACCATAGTAGTTGAAGTAACCTGGAGAGGCGAGATGCCTGTAGGAATTGTTGAAATGAGCTGATTATTGGTCCTTATTTCTCCCAAAACATCCAGTTTTGCTCCAGGACTCGTGGTGCCGATCCCGACGCTTCCGGTATTATAGTAAATATTGCTCCCGGAGGTCGTCCATTGGCTTGATGGCCAAGAAGTCTTACAGTTGTCAGCTATACACAAAGAAGATGAAGCATTTATAGAACCGTTAACATCCAATTTATAACCGGGACTCGCTGTGCCAATACCAACGTATCCCTGGTACCCGGGACGGCTGCCATCTACGCGCATGAATTCGGTACCAGCAATCTGCATCACGATGGCGCCATTGTGGCCTGGGTCCCAGAAGTTTTCGGGGCTTTCGATCCCGGTGTTCAGGATAATGCCTCCCCCGGCCCCATAATTGGGCCCTCCACCGGCAAGTTGCAGACTTGCGCCTGTACCGCCGCTCTGTCCCCCTGTTCCTGCTGTCAACGTTACCTGTCCGCCCCCTCCATTAAAGCCGCCGGGACCACCATACAATGCCACTTCACCCCCCGACCGATTAGTGCCGCCGGTGCCGCCGGTCATTGTTACCTGGCCGCCTACATCAGTAGTGCTGTTGCCTCCATGCAGCGCGAGTGTCGCACCCGCTCCACTCGTAAACACCGCCGCACCTGAAGCAGTGATGTTGCCGATGTTGGTCAGGTTGCCCGATGCATCAAGCCGCTGCGTGCCGCCTGTGCGGATAACACCCGAGACGTTGAAGTCTCCGCCCTGGACGTCAAGGGTATATGCTGGTGTCCCCGTGCCAATACCCACATTTCCGGATGACAAAACCAGCTGATTTGTACCTGCAGCAAGGCCATTCGCCGGTAAATTTAATGTCCCGCTCATTGTATCACCTGACACATTCACATAATTCGAATCATAATTGTGGTCATGATCACCGGCTGAAACTGTTCCTGCTGTTGTGCCGACATTGAGCCTTGCTGTATCAAGTGTCCCGCTTGTTGTATCACTTCCTGAATGTGTATGAGCAGCTGGAGCGACATTACTTAATCCTGAGCCATCTCCTGCAAAGTTTGCAGCCGTGATATTTCCTTCGATATTTAGATTTGCCTTATAACTTTCATCTGAGTTAATAATATTGACTGTTGTATCAGAATCACTGCTGTTTGCATCAATGGTCAGATCTCCAGCCT
>MHDW01000041.1:0-196 GCA_001803645.1 Nitrospirae bacterium GWC2_42_7
GTAAATTCAAGTCTCACTATCTTTATTTCCTCAAGTTTTTTATATTCCCTGTAAAGCCTCGGAGTGAGCACAGGGATTTTAATGTCGAGGGTATCAAGGTCTTTGAATTTATTCTCTTTGTCAGGTTCGATAACGATAGGAGATTTGCCTTTCGTATTCTCTCCCATGCTTCTGTAGCCAAGTTCAACGCCCTCAC
>MHDW01000041.1:279-10077 GCA_001803645.1 Nitrospirae bacterium GWC2_42_7
AAGTGTCTGTTCCGGCAATATATTGCTTTTGGATGAATATGGTCTCAGACCCACAATAGAGCTAACATTCCTGACATCCCATCCTTCTCTGAGCATAAGGACAGACACAACCGCCTTGTAGCGGGATTTATCACTGTCAATATTGTCAGCAGCGTCCCTTAATTTCTCAAGCTCTGCTTTGTCCTTTTTTGATTTTCCTTCAACAACATCTCCGCTTTTGTTTGTGTGAATTACCAAAACCGCTTTTTTGAATTCAGGATAGCGGCTTTCAAGATATTCCGCCACATCATCGCTTTCTTTTGTTTCGGTAGTCATAATAAAAAGAACCGGTGTCTTGTCGACCTTCTTAAGCTCGTCATATTGTTTTTTCCATTCTATGTAGCCCAAGTGAATGTAATCTTCAAACCGCTCAACAAATTTGTCAGATTCTTTTTCTCTGATCTTTGCTCTTGAAGCCTCATCAGGCAGTACAGGGTGTTTCACAATATTTTGCTTGATTGCCTCAACCAGCGGGTAATCGGAAACCGTTTGAACAAAAATTGCTCCTTTGTTGTCCCTTGGGGTAGCTGTCATGTCAACCTGCAGAGAAACGCCGCTGCCGTATTTCAGTTTTAAAGTATTGTTGATATCCTCTATGTTTTTAAACCATGCCATATTTTCGTCATGGATGTGGTGCGCTTCGTCATTAATAATCACGAGGTCTTTTATCTTATTGCTCCTTAAAACCTCACCTAAATCCATGCCTTTGTCCTTGTCAGCCATCGGCGAGGGTTTATCACCAAGAAAATAATCGGAGAGGTCATCGTCCTGTAAAGAAGGAGCTTGTTTATTCGACAGAAAAACCCTGTGGATGTTGGTAAGAAAGATGTTGCCAGAAGAAGATATTGCCTTTAGTTCATCCTGAAGATGGATTGTCATCTGAAAATCAGACTGCCAGTCTTTGTCAGTATATCCGTCATCTGGAATAAGCGGATCTGTTCTGCGTATCTTAAAACCTTCAAAATCTTTCTTGAGCCTGTTTAGGACTATGATATTAGGGGCGATAAGGAGAAAGTTTTTGGAGAGAGGTGAATCCTGCTCATAATGCTTATGGAAATATGACCAGATTACAACAAGAGAGGCCACCTTTGTCTTTCCTGTGCCAGTTGCCATCTTTATAACATATCGTGTCCATTCCTCAGGGAACATCCCTGTAGAAACCCGGCCGGAAGAATCGAATCTTATCAGTTCATATTTATCTTTTGCGCCTAATGCCTCATACAGATAAATGATGGATTCAATAGCCTCTCTCTGGGCAAAATAGTATCTGAATTCCTCACCGTTTATTACATGCTTCGATTTGAACCAGTGACTCAGAAGTGCCTTTGATGTCTCACTTGCCCCGCTGTAATTATCAGCTCTCCAGTCTGTTACGAGCTGCCTGATTTTATGAACCAGAGGCGGAAGAAGCTGGTCGTATGCCTTCCTTCCGAGTTCCTCCTTAGAAGGGACCCAACGGGTGTCGGGATTAAGGATTTCAAATGGATTGGGATTAAATGGCATAGTATATTTTCAATAAATAACTATGCATAAGCAAGAGAAATATGCATAGTGGTTGGGTTTTTTAACTTTTTCCCTTCTCAAACATCCCCTTCGCCGCTTCATACTCTTTCTTATAATTCATCCCAGTATCCAGAAACGGATCGATAACCTGAAAGGCAGCGTACATGTACGCAAGCAATTGAAGCCCTGTGAATTCTTTTCCAGGGATGCTTTCGAGATAATATTTCTTGTCGGTTTTTGCAGGATCAATTCCCTGCCTGCCAAGCATCGCAATCTCAAAGCCGACTTTTTTAATCTCTTCTAAATTCTTGTCCGCAAAGTATTGCAGGGCACTCAGGCAGTACATGGTGACAGCCATTTGACCGGCTGGCTCTTGTTGAATGTCTGATGATGACCCCTCACCCATGCCCCTGCCTACCGGACAGGCAGGCTCTCCCTCAAGGGGCGAGGGTTTGATAAACTCAATATCTGCGATACTTTCAGCACTGGTTGCAGGCCTGCTACGGTATTCATTCTCTTCGATCAGGCTGAAGTAATTTTCTACCCTAAGTTCTTTTGCCCATTTTAAAATCAGAAGGTGTGCCTCAAGTGACTTGTCATTTCTCAGATATTTTAAATACTCTGCATAGAATTCTTTTGCAATTTTTACCTGGGGTGATGTCGCCTTAAAGAGATGGCTCAAATCATAGCCAAACAGGTCTCTGAACTGAAAACAATGGACGAGACTTAAAATGATATTGGCAGTCCTTATTTTCGCCGGGGTGTACTCGATGATTTTCTTGTTTGTTGCCGCATCTATATATTCCTTGAGCAATGACAGAAGCGAAAGAAACTGAAAGGGCCGCAAGTTTGGATAGGTCTTATACAGAAAAACTTCGATGAAAAGATCGACCGGAGTATTATAGGTTTGGCTGTTGATTCCGTTGAAGAGGGAGGTGATAAAGTCAGCGATAGCCTTTTCATCAAGACCTTCCCTGTTAAGTTTTTGTATTATTGGCTCATTTTCCCTTATGAAGAGCTCTTTCTGTTCTTTGGTCGCAACAAATAGAAAGTTGGCGTTCCTCTTGCGGCACTGTGTTGACAAATCGAGGTGAACAAGTTCGTGCATCATTAAATGGGCTACGGCCAATCTGTCTTTCTTGAATCGGATGACGTGCTTATCCCGGTTATAATTCTCTGCCATCTCGAACTTAGCCGGAGTCGGGATTGTGTCATCCTGCATGATATCTATGTTCTTTCCAGATTCAATTGCCAACCGCTGGGAATACTGATTGAACATCTCAGCCGGATCAATACGTTGAACTGTTTTTAAACTTGCCTGCTGTGCCAACTCAAAGGCATTGCTGTATACAGAATGTCCCGGCTTGCTTTTCTTCAGTGCCTGAATTGCAAAATCGAATGCAACGGGATGGTTACCCTTCATTTCGCTTATCATGCCCAAACCATACAGGGTGTTCGGGTAGTCGGTGTTTATTGAAAGTGCCTGTTCAAAATATCGCCGTGCTTCCTCTACCTTTCCAATCTGAATCAGATTAGCGCCGATATTATTCATTGCTATATGATCATCAGGCTTTACAGCAAGGGCATGTTCGTAATAAGACATTGCTGTGGGGATGTCATTCTTGGATCGAGCGAAGATATTTCCCATCATAGTCAATGCATGAGTGTTCTTTGGGTCCCAGCGCAAGGCATCAATCAGGCAGTTTATGGCGTCTTCCTGCCTGCCTTCGTCTGAATAGATCTGGCCTAATATCCGGTGATATTCCGAGACAGTGGGATTTTTTTTGATGAGTTTTTCGAGGATGAGTTTTGCTTTGTTGAATCTGCCTGCTTCGCAATGCTTTACAGCTGCGTCAAAATCAGGCTTTTGAGAAGAAATTGAAGATGTATCGATCTCTATTTTTATCAGGTCATCTTCAATCTCCACCTTCGGCTTGTAAGGCCCGAAAGTATAGTAGCTGACAATTTTTTCTTTTAGGTTGTTAAGCTGTGCTGTGCTGTGCTGTGTTATCTTTTACCTCGGGGAAGAGGTTAAAAAGAAAATCGTCTATTTTATGAATGATTATCATAGAATTCTTATCATGTGTTTCGGGTTAGGACTATTATACACAATCTGTTTTGGTGAAATTGTATTTTGCAAGCGAAATTGCTTCCGAGTATAACTCTGTGCCTCTGCGCATTCTGCGCGCTCGCCTTCCCACTCGCGGGAAAACGCCAGTGCCCGGTCTTTGATCTCATTCAGCGATAACGGCATTATTTATTTGTCCCCAAATTTCTCTCAATATTAAAATCTTTCAGCATTATTTGCAAGGTATTTTAAGAGATACAAAAACAGGAAAGTTGCTGTTCAGATACCATTTGGAACTTACAAAAAGATAGAAGAGATATCGGAAAACTACGCTTTGGGGCAGAAAAACCTTTATGCTATCTATAAATCAAAGGATATTCTTCTGGTTTTTCCAAAGCATCTATTTCAATATCGCAGTCGAGTTCTTTCCATCTGAGTTGGCCTGGGCCGATAACTTTCATTGAGTAAATCTCTTTTACAGTAGCATTTTTGAAAGCAGGATAATCATTAAATAATATGAAATATTCAATGTCTTGATACAGAAGCCAAAAACCTGTTTTTCCTATATTTGTGACCTCACTGACTAAAGTGCTTTTTCCACGAGCTTTTAAACTCATTCTGTTTCTCCTCGATTAATCTTTCTATTTCTTTTAGCTCTTTCGTAGAAAGGTTGTGATAATGTGCAAGCGCTATAATAGGTTCCATCCAGAATTTTGCGGTTCCATCGGGAGCCTCAACATGAATGTGCATCCTCTTTTCTTCCCTGCTATTAAAGAAAAATCTGTATTTGCCATAAATCAAGACAGTCGGCGACATAAATAATTATACCAGACAATATTATTTTGTTACATTAATTTTAATTGTCGAAATTGTCTATGCAATAATTAGTTATCAGAACACCCCGTCCGTTTGCTTTATTAAACAATATCATGGTAATATTTCAAGAAATTTCAGGAGAGTAATATGTCTGAAAAGATAGAATTTGGTTTGACTTTCGATGATGTCCTTTTACTGCCTGCAATGTCTGAAGTAATGCCTAAAGAAGTTGACCTCACCACAAATCTCACAAAAAAGATCAAGCTGAATATCCCTCTTTTGAGTTCTGCTATGGACACGGTAACAGAAGCCTCCATGGCTATAGCTGTCGCAAGAGAGGGAGGCATCGGTATTGTTCACAGGGCTTTATCACCTGAAAAACAGGCTGTCGAGATTGATAAGGTCAAAAAATCAGAAAGCGGTATGATAATCGATCCTATTACAGTTCCCCCTGATGCACCCATATCAGATGCCTTGTTCTTGATGGAAAAATACAGGATATCCGGAGTTCCTGTCACTGTAAAAGGCAAACTCATAGGCATTCTGACGAACAGGGACTTAAGATTCGAGACAAAGGTAAACAAGAAAGTCTCTGAAGTAATGACCAAAGACCGTCTCATTACAGCCAGCGTCGGGATCACTATGGAAGATGCAAAAGAAATTCTGAATAAGTACAAGATCGAAAAACTGCCGATCGTTGACAAAGATTTCAGGCTGACGGGGCTTATAACAATAAAAGATATCGAGAAACGCAAAAAATATCCGAACTCCTGCAAGGACAAACACAGCAGGCTTATGGTCGGAGCTGCAGTAGGTACAGGCGCAGACACTATGCTCAGGGTTGAACTCGTCATCAATGCAGGAGCAGATATTATCTGTATTGATACAGCGCATGGTCATTCAAGGTCTGTTATCTCAACACTCAAGGCAATAAAAAAGAAATTCAAAATTGATGTAATAGCAGGCAATGTAGCTACTGCTGAAGGGACGCTCGACCTGATAAATGCGGGTGCTGATGCAGTAAAGATAGGCATTGGTCCTGGTTCTATATGCACAACAAGAATAGTTGCTGGCGCAGGCGTGCCTCAACTGACAGCTGTCAAGAACTGCTCTGCTGTAGCAAGAAAATTTAACATCCCTATAATTGCTGACGGCGGCATCAAGTACTCCGGGGACATAACAAAGGCCCTCGCCTCAGGCGCCAACTCAGTGATGATAGGAAGCCTTTTCGCAGGCACAGATGAATCACCCGGAGAAGTAGTCCTTTTTCAGGGAAGAAGTTATAAGGTCTACAGGGGCATGGGTTCTATCGGAGCTATGGAACAGGGAGCAAAAGACAGATATCAGCAGGAAGGTGTAGAGTCAAAGAAACTGGTGCCTGAAGGTGTAGAAGGCAGGGTGCCGCATAAAGGCACTCTTTCCCAAAGCGTGCATCAGCTTCTCGGAGGCCTTCGCTCGGGCATGGGCTACTGCGGTGCAAATACCCTCGCTGAACTAAGAAAAAAGGCAAGGTTTATACAGATAACTAATGCCGGACTTCGTGAAAGCCATGTCCATGACGTTGTAGTAACAAAAGAAGCACCGAACTACAGTCCTGAAAGATAAAATACGGCTTAACCCACCCCTGCACCCCTCCCAAGAGGGGACTAATGTGGGACTACCTGCTTTGTAAAATCCCCTCCCTGGAGGGGTGCAGGGGTGGGTAGACTTTATTGCACATAAGTTTTATTAAAATTTAATAAGTTAAAAGGATTATCAATAATTATGCCCGAAAATAAAATACTGGTACTTGATTTCGGTTCGCAATATACACAGCTTATTGCCCGGCGCATCAGGGAAAATAAGGTCTACTCTGAGATATTCCCTTATAATATCCCTTTCGAAAAAATCTCTGAATTCAAACCCAAAGGCATAATACTATCAGGAGGCCCTTCGAGCGTATATGAAAAATCAGCCCCTATTCCGGACAAAAGGATATTCGGACTCGGCATCCCCATTCTCGGAATTTGCTATGGCATGCAGCTTATGTCGCACATGCTCGGCGGAAAAGTCGCAAAGGCCGCAAAAAGGGAATATGGCAGAGCTGAGTTAACGATTAACGATGATTCAGATATATTTTCACGCCTTACGCCTCACGCCTCACACCTCACGACTGTTTGGATGAGCCACGGCGACAGGATCGAGAAATTTCCTCCGGGTTTCATTTCTATCGCCCGTACTGATAATTCTCCTGTAGCTGCCATGGCCGACAAGAAAAAAGATTTTTACGCACTCCAGTTCCATCCTGAGGTTGCTCATACAGACAAAGGCAAAGAGATCTTGAGAAACTTCGTATTCGGGATATGCGGCTGCAAACCTACCTGGACCATGAAGTCGTTCATCGAAACAGCCAAGCAGGAGATAAGTGAAAAAGCCGGAAAACAGAGAGTTGTATGCGGTATTAGCGGAGGTGTAGATTCTTCAGTCGCCTCAGTTCTTGTGCATGAGGCAATAGGAAACAACCTCACCTGCATCTTTGTGGACAACGGCTTGCTGAGGCATGATGAGGCTAAAATAGTCGAAAAAATGCTCCGGAATAATTTTCATATGAAGATAAAATGCGTTGATGCCTCTGAAAGGTTCCTTAAGAAACTCAAAGGAGTGAATGACCCTGAAAGAAAAAGAAAGATCATCGGAAATGAGTTCATAAGAGTTTTTGAAGAAGAGGCGAAGAAGATAAAGAACGTATCATTCCTTGCACAGGGAACTCTGTATCCTGACGTGATCGAGAGCGTATCGTTTAAAGGGCCTTCAGCAACTATAAAGAGCCATCACAATGTAGGCGGACTGCTCAAGAAAATGAAACTTAAGCTGATCGAACCCCTAAGAGAATTATTCAAAGACGAGGTGAGGCTCCTGGGGCATGAATTGGGAATGCAGGATGAGATAATTAACAGGCACCCATTCCCCGGGCCGGGGCTTGCCATCAGGTGCATAAGCGATGTTACAAAAGAAAGACTTGTTGTTCTGAGAAAGGCAGATGTAATTGTTCTCGAGGAGATAAAAAAGGCCGGTCTTTACGGAAAGATATGGCAGGTTTTTGCTGTTCTCCTTCCAGTGAAAAGCGTAGGCGTTATGGGGGACGAGAGGACTTATGATAATGTAATTGCAGTAAGGGCTGTCACAAGCCTTGACGGCATGACAGCAGATTGGGCACAGATCCCATATGAAGTTCTCGGAAGAATTTCGAACAGGATAATCAACGAAGTAAATGGCGTCAACAGGGTCGTCTACGACATCACCTCTAAACCCCCGGGAACCATTGAATGGGAGTGAAGAATCCTGCAGCAGAGACCACACGGTGTCTATTATTTGAAAGTTTATTTTTCGGTGTCATTCCCGTGCTTAGAGCACCTACTGTTGGCAAGCGCAGCGCGTCGGGAATCCTTCCGGAAAGATTCCGGACAAGCCGGAATGACAGAAATTTGTAACTGCAGCAGAAACCACAGGATGTATTAAAAAAAATGGATATAAAAAAATATCTTAATGACAAAAAAGAGGCAGTTGACTCTTTTCTTCATGCCTATTTCAAAGAGCAGCGTCGTCCTGCACTTCTGCATGAGGCTATGCTCTACTCTCTTTTTGCAGGGGGAAAAAGGATAAGGCCTGTCCTTGCCATTGCATCATATGAGGCATGCGGCGGAAAATCGGATGAGATAGTCCCTTATGCTTCGGCACTTGAGGTCATCCATACTTATTCTTTAATACATGACGACCTTCCTGCCATGGACAACGATGACCTCAGAAGAGGCAAGCCCACAAGCCATAAAGTTTACGGAGAGACTATTGCCATACTCGCCGGCGATGCCTTGCTCACAGATGCCTTCAGTCTGCTTTCGGACACCACCTTTTGCCATACCATAAAAGAAACTGACCTTCTGAAAGCGCTGCATGAAATTTCCATAGCATCAGGCTCTATGGGAATGGTCGCAGGACAGGCACAGGATATACTTTCAGAGAATTCCGTTCCTGATAAAAACATGCTTCAATTTATTCATATACATAAAACAACTGCCATCATCTGCGCATCTGTTAAGCTTGGATGCATACTCGCGGGAGGCAAACCTGAAAAACTGGAAGCAATATCAT
Source organism: Nitrospirae bacterium GWC2_42_7 (assembly GCA_001803645.1). Lineage (GTDB taxonomy): Bacteria > Nitrospirota > Thermodesulfovibrionia > Thermodesulfovibrionales > UBA6898 > GWC2-42-7. Next base: position 8,834 of record MHDW01000041.1, read on the forward strand.
CTTATGGCATGGGCATCGGCCTTGCGTTTCAGGTTGTTGATGATATACTAAATGTAGAAGGCGATACAAAAGAAATGGGAAAAGCTGCAGGCTCTGATGCCAAAACGAATAAAATGACATACCCTTCCCTGTATGGCATTGAAGAATCCAGACAGATATCAAAAAAACTCATATCAGATGCAATAGATTCCTTAGCCTCATTTTCCAGTGCAGCAGATCCTCTAAGGGAAATAGCCCTTTATCTTCTTAACAGGAGAAACTGATGATCCTCGAAAAAATAGATTCGCCTTCTGACCTTAAGAAACTGAACATTGAAGAGTTAGAAGTTCTTGCGAAAGAGATCAGAGAAACTATAATACAGACAGTATCTGTAAACGGCGGGCATCTCGCGTCCAGTCTCGGCGCAGTAGAACTGACCATCGCACTGCATTCCACCTTTGACTCACCGTCTGATAAGATCATATGGGATGTCGGACATCAGGCTTATTGCCACAAGCTTCTGACCGGAAGAAGAGACAGATTTTCGACGATCAGAACAGAAGGCGGAATATCCGGTTTTCCTAAAATTTCCGAAAGCGAACACGACGCATTCGGAACAGGCCACAGTTCAACCTCCATATCTGCAGCTCTCGGCATTATCGAAGCGCGCGACAGGAATAATGAAAACTTCAATGTCATTGCTGTGATCGGCGACGGAGCTATGACAGGAGGTTTGGCATTTGAAGGCCTTAATAATGCCGGACATCTGAAAAAGAATCTGATAGTTATCCTTAATGACAATGAGATGTCCATTTCACCCAATGTCGGCGCTCTGTCTGCATATATGAACAGGATACTTACAGGAGATTTTTACAGGAAATTCAAAAAAGAAAGCAAAACGTTTATAGAGGGCATACCAAAGGTGGGAATTCCTTTCTCAAAAATTGCGCAAAAAGCTGAGGAAACAATCAAGGGACTCATACTACCCGGCGTACTTTTTGAAGAAATGGGATTCGAATATGTCGGCCCGATTGACGGCCATAATACGAAACTTCTGATAGATACACTGAAGAACATAAAGACATCCAACGCCCCTGTCCTTATGCATGTAATAACAAAAAAGGGGAAAGGATATGAATTCTCAGAGAAAGACCCCTGCATTTTTCACGGGATCGGCCCCTTTGAAATGGAAACAGGCTCTCAGCTAAGCCAGGGTCCGGCCGCAACATATAGTTCTGTATTTGGAAATGCCCTTACTGATCTGA
>MHDW01000041.1:10131-14276 GCA_001803645.1 Nitrospirae bacterium GWC2_42_7
ATTTTACGATGTCGGCATTGCCGAGCCGCATGCCGTAACCTTTGCAGCTGGATTAGCCTCAAGGGGTTTCAGGCCTGTTGTAGCAATATATTCAACCTTCCTTCAGCGGGCCTACGATGAGATAATACATGACGTCTGCCTCCAGAAACTTCCTGTGATCTTTGCTATAGACAGATCAGGCATTGTTGGAGAGGACGGGCCGACCCATCAGGGCCTGTTCGATATCTCTTTTTTGAGACATATTCCGAATCTTATTGTGATGTCGCCCAAAGATGGAGAAGAATTAAGAATGATGATAGAATTTGCAATTAAACATAATGGACCTTCTGCAATACGATACCCGAGAGGGAAAGTGCCTGAGACCTCTATGCGTGTTCCAGAAATTACTATGGGTACGAGCGAGATCATAAGACAGGGAACAGACATCGCTCTTATTGCTGTCGGAAACAGTGTGATCCCTGCTGTAAGAGCATCAGAAAAACTCAGAGAAGTCGGCATAAGCGCAGCAGTGGTGAACGCGAGATTTATTAAGCCCCTTGATGAAAATATGCTTATATCAATATCCTCACAAATTCCAAAGTTAATGACCATAGAAGAAAATGTCCTGCAAGGCGGTTTTGGAAGCGCTGTACTGGAATTCCTGAATAACTCTGAAACAACTAATAGCAGGATCAAAATGCTCGGTATTCCTGACCGCTTCATAGAACAGGGTAATCCTGAGAGGCTCAGGGAAAAGTATGGCTTGGATGAAAATGGGATATTTAATGCTGCCCTTTCATTCGTTAAAGAACCTTCATTAATAAACTAAAACATTTTGTTTAATTCGAAAATGGAATTGAATAGACCTTCTTCAGAAAATCTCCCCTTATCCCTCTCCAAAATCATAACTCCCCCTTCCCCCTCTGCAAATCATAACTCCCCCTATCCCCCTCTTAACTTAAGAGGGGGTGGCGAAGCCGGGGGCGTTACTCTTATGAAGGTGTCCCGAAAGCTTTCGGGAGGGCGTTATTTCCAAAGGGAGGCTATGAGGGATTATATGAATCAATGTCCTAATTTTCAATCCCTATGAAAAAAGAAAGACTTGATAAGGTCATGGTTGACAAGGGCATTGTCAAAAGCAGGGAAAGGGCAAAGGCCCTTATCATGGAAGGAAAAGTTATTGTTAATGGACTGATGGTTTCAAAGGCCGGCAGCCTGATAAATACTGATTCCGATATAAAATTAAAGGGAAACGATATCCCTTATGTCAGCAGAGGCGGGTTAAAGCTCGATGCAGCCCTTAAGTTCTTCAAAATAGACCTCTCCAATAAGATAGTTATGGATATCGGATGTTCAACAGGCGGCTTCACAGACTGCGCTCTTCAAAGTCACGCCAGAAAAGTATATGCCGTAGATGTCGGCTACGGACAGTTTGACTGGTCGCTAAGAAATGACCCGAGAATAATTCTTCTGGAAAAAACAAACATCAGATATCTCGAAAATAAACTTGTGCCTGATCTGATAGATATTGCGGTGATAGATGTCTCTTTTACCTCCCTCTTGAAAGTGCTGCCGAAAACACTCGAATTTCTTCAAGAGAACGGGGAAATACTTGCGCTTATCAAGCCGCAATTCGAAGTCGGAAAAGATCTGGTCGAAAAAGGTGGTATAATCAAGAGTGAAGAAAAACGTATTTCAGCAGTAGAGAACATCCGTACAGGAGCTGAACAGATCGGATTTAAAACCATCGGACTGTTCGAGTCACCTGTACACGGGCAGAAGGGCAATATAGAATATTTTATTTACTTAGGGAGAAACTAAATGGAAGAACCAAAAATACTGATAGGTCTTGACTTCTCATTAGCATCACAGGAAGTAATTGAACTCATGATAGAAGATGCTTCAGGGCCTGAGATCTTCGATGAGATAGCAAAAGCAAACCAGAACCGGCCTGAGATCCTTAAGCTTCTTTTGGAAAGCCCTAACACCCCCGAGGAGGTCAGGCAGTTCGTATCAGGGTTCCTCAATCTCCCTGCAACACATTCTTCAGACGTTGCAAAAACAGAAAAGCCAAAAGAGGTGCGTGCAGAGACCATGCTCCTCAAGATCCAGAAGCTTTCTGTTTCTGAGAGGATCCATCTGGCGATGAGGGGTGGCCGTGAGATAAGGAGCATACTTCTCAAGGACCCTAACAAGGAAGTCATGTACAGTGCCCTTGAGAACCAGAAGATCACTGAAAGCGAAATTGAAATACTTGCCCGCAACAGATCAACACCTGAAGAAGTGCTCAGAAGGATCACAAAGAACAGGGAATGGATGAAGAGCTATGCTATCACTCTTGCGCTCGTGACCAACCCAAAGACACCTGCAGGACTTGCCGTCGGTCTCATAAGCATGCTAAAAACAAAGGATCTCACAATTCTGGAGTCCAATAAAAATTTATCAGAGGCTGTGCGCAGTGCCTCCAAAAAGCTTATGCACGCAAGGAAGCCCCATTGATACGTTCTCCCTTTTAAATGCCCTTACAAATCCTATCTTCTTTTTGTTGCAATATTTTTAAAATATCTTTAAATTAATCGCAAGGAAAAAATAAATGAAAAACAAATTCAGGATCGATAAAATTCATACAGAAATTGCTTCGGAATCAACCATAAAAAAGGTCCTGAAGTTTATAAAAAGCTCTGAGATAGAGCCGCCTTATCTTTTGATCGATAAAAACAAAGTGAAACAGAAAGTCCGTTCGATCGGCAGGAGAATAAGAAGATCTGAGGTTTTTTATGCTGTCAAGGCCAACCCTGATATAGAGATCCTCAAATTAATAAACAGCATCGGGATCGGTTTCGAGATCGCCTCAGAAGGAGAACTTAATATCCTGGCTTCACTTGGGGTCGAAAAGAACAGGATAATCACCAGCAATCCTATAAAATCATTTAAGTTTCTGAAAATGGCTGCTGATTACGGTGTATCCTATTATGCTATCGATTCAATTGATGAAATTAGAAAGCTCAGGGATTTTGTACCGGGCTGTAATGTGTATATAAGACTGACTGTGCCTAATGAAGGAAGCGAGTGGCCTCTCAGCAAGAAGTTCGCTGTTGAGGTAGATGAGGCAGAAGAACTCATGGTATATGCCATAAAAAAAGGACTTAATCCTGTTGGTATCACATTCCATGTAGGTTCGCAGTGCACGAATATGTATAACTGGGACTCTGCGCTCGACAAAGCAAAAACACTCTGGGACAGGGCGGAAAAAAGAGGGATCAAGCTGTCAGTGCTGAATATAGGCGGAGGATACCCGATACGCTATACAAAGAACGTTGTGGACATCACCACAATAGACAAGAACATTGATCAGCTGATACAGGATAAATTTCCCGGAAAGACAAGAATATTTATAGAACCCGGCCGGGCTGTTGTAGGTGATGCAGGAATCTTTGTTTCGCAAGTCATAGGCAAGGCTGTCAGAGCCGATGAAAATTGGCTCTATATTGATGTAGGCATCTTCAACGGCCTGATGGAGAGCGTCGGAGGAATAAAATACACCTACATTGTAGAAGGATCTAAAGAGGTTAAAAAGTGGACTCTCGCAGGCCCAAGCTGCGACAGCTTTGATGTAATTGATAAAGACATATTTTTGCCTGACCCAAAGATCGGCAACAAGGTTTTAATTCTGTCAAGCGGGGCATATACCATATCATATGCCTCTGAATTCAATGGCTTATCAATACCAAAAACAATTCTTATTTAGGAGGTAGTTTAATGATTAGGTTTTTCGAAAAAGACCCTTATGCACCGATCCAATATACTTATGAAGTTACAAATATTCTTCATAAAAGCAAAAGCAAATTTCAGGATATTATGGTCTTCGAGAATCCATACTTCGGAAAGATACTTGTTCTGGACGGAGTAGTACAAATAACTGAAAGGGATGAATTCTTTTATCATGAGATGCTTACGCATATTGTGATGAGTTCTCATCCTGATCCCAAAAAAGTCATAGTGATAGGTGGAGGCGACGGCGGCACAGTAAGAGAAGTGCTTAAACACAGATCCGTTGAAAAAGTTTACTTTATTGAGATAGATCCTGATGTCATAAAAGTCTCAAAAAAATTCTTCCCTTCTGTGTCATGCGGCATGAATGACAAGAGGGTTGAGATAAAGTGTAT
>MHDW01000042.1 GCA_001803645.1 Nitrospirae bacterium GWC2_42_7
TCATCGATGAACTCGAACCTACCCGCCGCGGCCCATATGCCGGCGCTGTGGGGTATTTCGGCTTTTCGGGAAACATGGACACCTGCATAACTATCAGGACACTTGTAATAAAAGATGATGTAGCATATATTCAGGCCGGCGGCGGGGTTGTCGCAGACAGTGTTCCCGCGCTTGAATATCAGGAAACAGTGAACAAGGCAATGGCGATGATGCGTGCAGTAGAAATGGCAGAGAAAGGATTAGATTAAGAAAGTTTATGAATAAGCCTCCTGTATGTCATTCCCGCTTGTCGGGAATCTTTCTTAAAGAAGGATTGCGGACAAGCCGCAATGACACAATAAACTTCAATGATGAATTGTTTAATTTAAGAGGATAAAAAGATGTTATTAATGATCGACAATTATGATTCTTTTACCTATAATCTGGTCCAGTACCTCGGTGAACTCGGGCAGGAATTAAAAGTTTTCCGCAATGATAAGATAACCATCTCTGAGATAGAAAACCTGAGGCCGGAACGGATCGTTGTTTCTCCCGGGCCTTGCACGCCAAAAGAGGCCGGTATCTCCATAAATGTTATCAAGCATTTTGCAGGCAGGATCCCTATTCTTGGTGTCTGCCTCGGCCATCAATCGATCGGCGAAGCTTTCGGAGGCGATGTGATCCGTGCACCGTATCTTATGCACGGAAAGACCTCAATGATACATCATGACAACAAAACTCTATTCAAAGGACTTCCAAATCCGTTTGAGGCTACAAGATACCATTCACTCATTATAAAGCGTGAGACCCTTCCCCTGGTTCTCGAAATTTCCGCATGGACCGAAGACGGTGTTATTATGGGAGTAAGGCATAAGGAATTTATTGTTGAAGGCGTCCAGTTCCATCCTGAATCCATATTGACATCTGTTGGAAAAGATCTATTAAGTAATTTTCTGAAACTTAAATACTAACTAACCCCAGCCTTAATTTTGATCATAATAAAAAAATGCTTGACATCCGGCCTCCTTCATTATATCCTATGTTTAGAAAGTTCTAAACGTTCGCAATTTTAAGGAGGTTAGAGTATGAGCGCTTCGGACAAAGAAATACGTGAAGGCCTTATGGAAGCAATGGGAAGAATTACCTCTTTCTGGGGATTCAGCAAGATAATGGGGCAGTTATACGGTCTCCTTTATCTTTCATCAAACCCTCTGACTCTTGATGAGATGGCAGACAGCCTTTCTATCAGCAAAGGGAACGTAAGTATAAATGTAAGGGCTCTCGAGCGCTGGAATATGGTCAAGACTGTATGGGTTAAAGGGGACAGAAAGGATTATTACGAGGCCGAAACCGATTTCTGGAAGATCGTTAAGGGCGTATTAAGAGAAAGAGAAAAGAAAGAGTTTGATCTGGCTCTCAACTCTGTAAGCAATCTTCTGAAAAAATCGGCAGAAGCCCAGAAGGCAAACAAAACCGCTGAAACAGCATTTGCAATCGAGAGGCTTAAAAAACTTGAGGATTTTATCCAGACAATGGACAAACTTGCCGGGGTGTTAATGACTTTGGAGGACTTAAAAAGAAATTTTTTAGGTCTGGCTAAAAAGAAGTAAAAAAGGAGAAAACCATGAAAACCGATAATATTCAGATAGTGACAGGGGCCTTTGGGTTTTCAGGTAAATACATTGCCAGAAGATTGCTTGATACCGGACACCGGGTTCATACAATAACAAACTCTATAAAACGAGCCAACACTTTTAAAGGTGCATTATTGGCATTCCCGTACAACTTTGACAATCATGAAAAACTCGTAGAAGCATTAAAGGGAACTGATGTCCTTTACAACAACTACTGGGTCAGGTTCAACCATAAGGATTTTACTCATTCCAAAGCAGTAGAAAACTCACACATACTGTTCAATGCTGCTAAAAAAGCCGGCATAAGAAGAATCGTCCACATCAGCATAACGAATCCCTCAGAGAATTCCAGTTTTGAATATTTCCGAGGCAAGGCAGAGATAGAGCGCATATTAATAGAATCCGGCCTGTCATATGCGATACTCCGGCCTGCTGTTATATTCGGACAGGAAGATATACTTATAAACAATATTGCATGGTTTTTGCGGAGATTCCCTTTGTTTGGAGTGTTTGGGAATGGGAATTATCGGCTTCAGCCGATTCATGTTGAAGACCTTGCGAATTTGGCAGTTGAACAAGGACAAAAAACAGAAAACTGCATAATAGATGCAATAGGGCCTGAAACTTTCACATACCGCAGCCTTGTTGAAGAAATAGGAAAGGCTATCGGAAAGCAAAGGAAAATCATTTCTATTACGCCTTCTGCCGGTTATTGTCTGGGCTCGCTTATAGGTAGAATGCTTGGAGATATTACTATAACCCGTGACGAGATCGAGGGACTGATGTCAGACCTGCTTTACACAAACTCTGCTCCACAGGGAAAGATCAAACTTACTGATTGGCTGAAAGAATATTCAGCGACTGTTGGCAGACGCTACAGCAATGAATTGGCCCGAAGAAGAGATACAAAATTACCGTATAATCATCTGCAGGAACCCGAAGAAAAAATACAATGGAAACTTACGTACAAAGGCATAAAATAAAAAACTAATAAAAATTGGTTATCCATGAAAACACTGACTTGATCGTCTGAATTTAATAAGATGCCTGCAAGCAACAGGCATCTTTCGGCAAATACTTACTCTTCTTTATCCGCCTCTTTGAATATATTTTCATGTGTCTTGGAAAGAAACTCCTTATCCCTCTCTTCCATCGCTCTTATCCTGGCCTTTGCAGCTTCAAACTGTCTTTCTTTTGCCTTCAGTTTTGCATCATCCTTGACCTTAATGTCGCCTTCGCCGAACATTGTAAACCTAAGCCATTTTAGAGAGAATTTCAGGAGTTCCAGTTCGTCTTCCTTTATCTTTTCTATCAGATCTGGGTCCAGGTCATAGGAATCCAGAAAATTACTGTTAAAGACAAAGTCCCTGAACATATCGAGATTTGAGCTGACCATAAAAAACAGGTCCAGAGATTTCTGCTTGAATTCGACTATGCCGAGGGTCTTTGCCTTAAGAATAACCTCCATCCAGTCTTTGTTCATCTTATCGTAAAGGTCTGACTCCTGATCAGCCCTCCATTCATCTATCGTCCATTCTTTACTCTCATTATGACCGAGGCAATGGTCTTCCTTTATCCTTATAAAAAAATCCTCTCCTTCTTGCCCTTCGTAGTGCTTCATAATAGCCATTCCTATCGGATAGTAACGGCAGGTTACAGGCCTGTCAGTATACACTGTGCAGCCTTCTGGCGTAACAAACGGGCAGGATTTTATTTCATCTTCTTTTAACTTTAATACTGCAATCGGCAAAGGAGTTCCATCAATAGAGCGAGGAACAGTATATTCCATAAGAAAATCAGTATATGACATGCCAAGCCTGTTCTTTAATCTAAAGATATCATAGGGTGAAAGGTTTATTCTTATGCCACTGCAGCATTTTGTAAAGCACCCGATCCCTGGATAACATCTGAACTTTATCCTATCTTTACGTGTCAGCTTTTCCGGAACAATTACGCCCTCTTGCAGTTTCTTTTTAACTTCATCCATCTTCCTCTTAAACTCTTTTTCATCTAAAGCCATTTCTTATATCCTTTCACACCTTGGGGGTAAAACGAATTAAAAACTATTTATTAAGGTTTATATTTTAACTTTATTGCGTTTATTTAATAAAGCTCACCATGAAAACTTAACAGCTTAAAAATCGCACATTTAAAACACAGAATTTGCATGGTATAATTTGTCATGATGGATCACAAGCCCATATCTAAGGTTTCATTATCCCTGACCTTGAGCGACTTCAAGCAGAAAGGCCTTTATCTTATCTTCAAGGACTCGACTGTGCTCCCGCTTACTGAAAGCAATGTAGCAGAAGTCACCAGAAGATTCTGGGAAGACCCGTCCAGAATATCTCCTGAAGTGAGAAAACATGCTGATTTTCACCCCTGCGCAATATGCCCTGAAGCCGGAAACGATGCCATATGTTATACTCTCCGTCCGGTTCTTCCTTTCCTCGAAGACCTTGACCGCTACTTCTCTTATGACAGAGTGACCGCTGTTTACAGGGGAGATGAAGACCAGATTTTGCATATTGCGGAGTCAGATATGCAGAACGCGCTCCACTACATCTGTATTCTCAGCTTTCTTAATTATTGCAGAGTAGTCATGTGTTACAGAAAATACTACCACGGAGTTATCCCGATCATGAGTTTCGCTCAGGCGGTCGAGAAAATATATCTTAATGTTTATTGGCTCCATAAAGGCAACAAAAAAGAGATCAGCCGATTTTTACAGCAGTTTCAGCATGACATTTCTGTTACCTCCGAAAATGCTACAAAAAGACTTGGACTGATCTGTCAAAAAGATGCCCTCGTTAATGCATTCTACAACATGCGGGTAGCAGTGGATTTCCTCGCCATGGAGATGGATAATGTCCTTAGCAATGCGTTTCAGCCTTTTGAAGAAAAAAGATAATCCGTTTTCTTTTTAAATCCGGGAATGGTCAAAGTAAAATAAAAGCTGTTTTTTAAGATCGCTGATTGTTTTCGGATCATTTTTATGTTTTGCGTAAAACATTTTAAAGGGTCTCATTCGAACAGTGTCCTTTAAGATCAGATGTACAAGATGGGGGTGCTCACGTCCATATTTCGATGACAGAGACCGGGTCCCTGCATATTGCAATACCATTGCGATAAAGGTACCCATATCTTTTCTGGACACCAGGCTTTTGATTTTGACAAGTTCTTTCAATATTTCAGGGTTCTCCTGCAAAAAGCCCGGCACTCTTTTATCTGCATATTCAGTTTTATGCTTATTTATTTCTGATATCAGCAGCGAAACATCCTTCCTGGCTTTAATAATATCTTCTTCGGTTGCTAAAAGCTTTTGTTTCATAGATTTCAATCTTTGATCTTTCTGCAGAAGAAGCTTTTTATAACTCTCGATCTCGTTAAGCATCTTCTGTTTTTCATTTTTACGCTTTGATTCTTCTGCTGATCTCACTGCTTCTTTCCACTTTTTTCTCTTCTCCGCCTCATCTTTTGAGTTTTGCTCAAGAGTCCGGTATTTCTTCTTGATGTCTTCTTCTCTCTTTTTTAATTCCTCTTTATATTTTCTCTTTAAAAGGTCCTGATATTTCTTGAGTTCATCATGATTAACCCCTCTGGAATGAAGTCTGAGCTTTATATCATAATTATTTTTCGTGAGATCATCTGATAATGTTTCATAGGCCTCTTTTATATCTTTAAATCTTTCTTCAAAGAACTTGTCCCCGCTGTTTTTGTCAGGATGGAGCCTGACTGCAAGCTTTCTGTAGGCTGATTTTATTTCCTGAACAGTCGCACTGTTATGAACACCCAATATGTAGTAATAATTTTTCATTTTAATTATTCATATCCTCTGCCATGCTACACATTTTAACATGGTCTTCTAATTTAAACACTTCCATTTTTTGCCCCTGAATTTTACATATTAAAACTCCATATAGCCCCAAGCAAGTAGACTTATGTACTATAAACCTTAGTTTTAAACATCGAATCCGAGTGGTTTTCCTGAGACAGGATTACGAGAGGTCAACCTTTATCGCGCCAAATAAGCTGGCGCGCAAGCTTTTTTTTTGCGCCAAAATAAGCTTTCAGTCCGCGACGAAGGAGATGCAGAACTGCTCCTTATTGATGTGCTCATGACTTAAGAGACATTGGAACGGTTATACGCCAAATAAAAATATTTTAAATCAATCCAGTATCTTCCAGACATCAACATCCCCTCCGTGTTCGAACTTTATCCTGCCTGACGCTGCCCTGAAGATAACATCAGCGACATCAGCAGAAGGTCTTCCCTCGTATCCGCTCAGCCTGGTTGACGTCATATCAGGATTTATACTGCAGATTCTCAGGCGGGGATACTCCTGCGCCAGGCCCTGAGTAAATCCCCTCACTCCGAACTTGGAGGCACAGTAGACCACCATTTCAGGATAGCTCTCTTTACCTGCGGCGCTGGCGATATTGATAACTGACTTCCTGACAAAAGGAATGGCTGCATGCGTCATCTTGATGAGCCCCTCCAGATTGGTTCTTATCTGCCGCTCTATGTCCCTTGACGTCTGTTTTTTAAAGAGGTCAAAGCGTCCTGTCCCTGCATTATTGACCAGGACATCTATCCCTCCGAATTTCCTGACTGCTTTTTTCAGTGCCGAGACTATACTTCCGGAATCCGTCACATCCAGATGAAGAAGGAGCGTGTCAGAAGCCCCTAATTTTATGCAGTGTTTTTCCGCCATCACGCCTCTTTTTTCCCCTTTATAATAGGTAAGCACAATTTTTGCCCCGGCAGAAGCGAACCTGTAGGCGGTTTCCCTCCCTATTCCCGAACTTGAACCGGTTATGAATATCACCTGATTTTTCAATCTAGCCTTCCTTTTTTAATGGTTCCATCTGTCTTCACAGCTATCGATTTATTAAAGTTTATCAAATTCATACAGAGAAGCAACCCCTGATCTTCGGCACTATGGATTCCGGCTTTCGCGATTCAAAACAGGACAAGATACAATAGAGCGGGTAACCCTGCAAACTTCCGGGCTTTCTTGTTCAAACTTTATTGCGGATTATTTGACGATGATCTGGTGGCCTTCAAACTCAACTGTCTGTCCTGTGCGTATTTTACAGCGTTTGCGTAATTCAACTGTACCATTAACCTTAACACGGCCTTCAGCAATCACAGTCTTTGCCGCCCCCCCGCTCTCGCACAGCCCGGTGACTTTCAACAGGTTGTTAAGCTCAATAAATTCATGGCCTTCTAATTTAAACTCTTCCATTAATTGTCCCTCAAATATACTATATTTACGATTCTCACAGACGGGTTAAAATCATGTTTTTATCTTCTGAAGGAATATAGAAATCCGGAGATTCTCGTAATGCCTATACCTTTAAATTGCTTCAGGTCAAGAAGATGTTTGTCACCTGTGACAATAAGGTCAGCCCCGGCCTCTTTAGCACACTCAAGAATTCTGTTATCAGGAGCATCCGAGAGTATGTTAAGCCTGCAGACAGGCTTTAAAACCGTTGCAACCCTGCTGATCTGTTTAAGTGCAGCAGTAATCCTGAGATCATCCCACAAAAACTTCTCCCTGAGTTTTTTTGCTGTTTCCGTGAGGACCGCTACAGATGTGTACAGCTTTACCTGGCCGTCAACAGCCAGAAGATATGCCTCTTCAGCCTTGCTGCCGGGCGATATAAAAGCAGAAATATAGACATTGGTATCAAATACAACCTTCACGCCTACCGGCCTTCAAATATCAGTTTCTCTATGTTTTTTTCAGTAAGCTTCAGCTCCATGGCCTTTTTTGCGCCGTATTTCTGAAGTTCAAAGAATTCTTCCCTGAGTTTTTCTTCCTTATAAAACATAAAGACCTCTCTGAAAAGCTGGCTTATGGTCTCACCTTTTGACTTGGCAAGTTTTCTGTATTCCTTTGCAGTGTCCGGCGGTACGGACAATGTCATTACAACCCTCTGCCTCGACGGCATAACAAGCCACCTCCTTTATGGTATTACTTTGTATTACAATAGCAGGTAAAACAGCGGCGTGTCAATCGATGGAGAACGCCTGAAAAGTTGGACCAGTCAGGAAGTTTTTGCCCGCTTGAGGGGCGATCTTTCTTGTTAACTTTTCTGCTTCAGTCTTGCAGACTTTTTGCTTTCCCGCTTGCCATGCTTGCAAATTATTATATTTGAATGATCCGTTTGTCACGGATCGAGAC
>MHDW01000043.1 GCA_001803645.1 Nitrospirae bacterium GWC2_42_7
AAACAGAACCCGCGATTTGATCCTCCACAGTCATGGTATTTCCGCAATACAGGAGATTCCTTTGCTGAGTTCAAGGCAGGGGGAATTGCTGTAGTATGCGGTGTTGATTCGAGAGACCCTGAAAATATACTCGGATACAGGCCTTGTGTCGGCATGGTCGGAGGCACTATATACTTCCGCGGAAAGATAAAAGGGTACAGTGACCGCGATGTGAAGCTCCTTGACCTTACGCCTCAGGACTGGCAGTGGCTGACCGGCAACATAAAAGATTTTCTTTCTGCAATAGACAGGTTGTCTTATTACGATGAACTGACCCGTTCCTCTGATGAATGGAAAAAGCTGATCGCATATACTCCTGCTGAGAAGAAAAGCTGGAAAAAGAGCAGTATGGATGCATCTGATTTCAGAAAGAATATCTGGGAAAAAGAAGTGGGTCAGGGCGGAATATTCGCAAAATATATCACCCATGATCAGACCATATTGCCTTATATAACAACAGGGACTGAAAGGCGCAGCAAGCCTTTATGGAACAATGAAAAATATCTTCCTCCCTGCGCATATAACTGCCCGACACATATTCCGTCTCATAAGAGGGCAACTCTGATAAGGCAGGGCAAGATGAAAGAAGCGCTTGAGCTTGTGCTTCGTTACAGCCCTCTGCCTGCAACGGTCTGCGGTCAGATATGTCCAAACTTATGCATGCAGAGCTGTTCACGCGGAAAGATAGACAGGCCTTTGAACATAAAAGAACTCGGGAATCTTGCATTGAAGCTTCCTGCTCCGAAGCCTGCAAAAAAGACAGGCCACAAGATAGCGGTTATAGGCGGAGGGCCTGCAGGACTTTCAGCAGCATGGCAGCTTGGGTTAAAGGGACATTTGGTCGATCTATATGAAGCCGCAGACAAACTCGGCGGAAAGATAGAACTCTGCATCCCCCGCGAGCGTCTTCCTCATAAAATACTCGCAAAAGAGATCACGCGTTTTAATGAGATCGGGGTTACCACACATCTCGGAAAGACGATCAATCAGAAGGCTTTTGAAAAGATATATAAGGGCCATGATGTTGTTGTTGTCGCCTGCGGTGCACATAAGCCGAGAATAATAGCTTTCCCGGGCTCAGAAGATGTAATGCCTGCAATAGATTTTCTGAAGGGCGTAAATTTCGGGAAGGATTTTTCCCTGAAAAATAAAAAGGTGGTCGTGATAGGCGCAGGCAATGTCGGAATGGACGTTGCTTCTCAGGCATTCAGCTGTGGTGCTGCCTCGGTTATTGCTGTTGACGTTCAGAAACCTGCGGCCTTCGGCAAGGAAATGGAGATGGCAAAAGAGAAGGGGACTGAGATACTCTGGCCGAAGTTCACTGAAAAATACGATAAAAAAGCAAAGAAGATATATTTCAAGGACAATACATCCCTTGATGCAGATGTTGTGATAATGTCTGTAGGCGAAGTGCCCATGCTCGATTTCCTTATTCCTGAGGTCCATACGGAAAGAGGCTGGATCACAGTGAACGAACTCGGACAGACCTCGGATGTGAAAGTATTTGCTATAGGTGATGCAACAAGGCCGGGACTCGTGACACATGCAATAGGCCAAGGCAGAATTACTGCTGATGTAATTCATTCACAGCTAATGCATTATGACTACATGCCTGAGATCAAACAGGTCATCCCGTATGAGCAGGTCAAAACCGAATATTATGATGTCTGCCGTCTGGAGGGTTTTGAGCCGAAGAAAGAGGCAAATCTCTGTATGTCATGCGCAACCTGCCGCGACTGTCATATGTGCGAGGCAACATGCTACTGGGGCGCCATCAGCAGGGTCGAGCATAAAGACAAGACATACGAGTATGTGGTTGATGAAGATAAATGTATCGGCTGCGGTTTCTGCGCAGGCATATGCCCCTGCGGCGTATGGGAGATGACAGAGAACATCTAGATACAATTAGTCGCCTCTCGCAAAACATTACCCCATTAACCAAGACTGACAAACCACCCCCTCCCTTTGGGATACCCCTCCTTAACCAAGGCGGGGAGTTATAGGTTGACGCAAAAAAGCTCCCCGCCTATTTTAGGAGGGGTGGCCAACGGCCGGGGTGGTAAGTGGTAATTTTTTCCTCTTTACAAATTTCCCTCAAACAGCTGGATGTAATATATAATAATGTTATCTGAATAAGAGAAAGGAAAAAACATGTCACTTAATAATACATTAGTAGAAAAAGCCTTGGAATTAAAACCTCAGGACAAAATTGTCTTAATTGAGGCGCTTGTGTCCAGCCTGGATAAACCCGATCCGAAAATAGCCAAAATGTGGTTGAAGGAGGCTGAGGCGCGTCTTAAGGCTTACAGGGCCGGGAAGAGCAAAGGGATACCTGCGGAAGAGATATTTAATGAAAAATTATGGGGGATGACGGAGAACGTCTGAGCTCCTGCCTCAATTATCCGCAAGAAATAATTCCCCAGTGGATCATTTTTTCCTTTACGACAATCCCCTCATTTATCTATTATGAAAGCGGATCGTTAATACATTATTGAATGACGCATATGTAATGTTATATGTTTTGTCATTCCTGCGCAGGCAGGAATCCAGTTTATGTTTTAGTAGGGGCGAACGGTGTTCGCCCGGATTTAAGACGTTGATGTTATGTTTCTGGATTTAAGCCACTATGGCAAATGGTAGAAGACAAAGAGAGAGTTTCCACCAATTACACCTCCGCAGATGAACATTGTTATGGACATAGCCGCTTGAAAATATATAAAAACTTATATAATATAAAACAAGACTATGAAACCCCTTAGCTTTATCGGCTCAAGCCTGGACGATCTTCGCAATTTTCCAAATGAAGCCCGTAAGGCAGCCGGGTTTGAATTGTATTCCATTCAATGCGGACTAGAGCCGAACGATTGGAAACCTATGACCAATATAGGACGCGGAGTCAGGGAAATTCGTATACATGCTCTGGGAGAGTGGCGCATTATCTATGTAGCGAAATTTGAAGATGCGGTATATGTTCTGCACTCTTTTCAGAAAAAAAGCCAAAAGACGAGCGAACATGATATCGAATTAGCAAGAAAACGATATAAACAGATTGGAGGATAATATTATGAAAGAGCCTGTTATTAAATCTTCAGGCAATGTATTTCTCGACCTCGGGTTTCCACCCGAAGAAGCCGCGATTCTGCAAATGCGTTCTGAGATCATGGCCGACCTTCGGAAATTTATCAAAAACAGGAAGCTGACGCAGGCAAAAGCGGCTGAGATATTTGGCGTAAGTCAGTCCCGCGTCTCTGACCTGATAAGAGGAAAATGGGAGAAATTCAGCCTGGAAATGCTTATCGTTCTCGCAACAAAGGCCGGTATGCGTATCAGACTTCAAAAAGCCGCATGATATTGTCGACTCAAATAACTTAAGGGTGGGTCTGTTTTAATCCCCTCCTTACCAAGTCTGACAAACCACCCCCTCCCTTTGGGAGACCCCTCCTTGTAAAGGAGGGGAGTAAAATCCTCAAAAGTAACACCCCCGTCCAGTCGGCCACCCCCTCTTAACCTAAGAGGGGGTTAAGGGGAGTTGTAATTTTCAGGGAGAATGTATTTTCCCTCCCCTTAAGATAAGGGGAGGTTAGGAGGAGTTATGATTTCCGGGCATTTTTATTTTCTTTGTCATTCCCGCTTGTCGGGAATCTTTCTTCCTGTTTCTGTAGCTGTTGAGTTTTTGGATTTACCTCGTTAGAAGTCAAAGGCATTCTAATGGGGGTTAAGCCATTATGGCAATGGGTGAAGACAAATGAGAGGGTTTCCACCAATCATACCTCCGCATAAGTTTTATGCAGTTGATCGGCGGTAGCCTGCCTGCTGGTAGGCAGATATGAAAGAAAACATCGATAGTGATATAATACTACAAACTAATGATCGATGGAGGTTTGAAATGAAATCTGTTACAGTTTCTCCGAAATATCAGGTCGTTATTCCTAAAGAGATAAGAGACTCCATGCAGATAAAGCCGGGAGAAAAAATACAGCTTGTGCAATATGAAAACCGTCTTGAACTCATCCCGGTCAGGAATATCAAAAGAATGAGAGGGTTTCTAAAGGGGATTGATACAACCGTTAAACGCGAAAAGGACAGAATATGAACCTGGTTGATTCCTGCGGATGGCTCGAGTATTTTGCTGACGGTCCAAATGCAGGATTTTTTGCCTCTCCACTTGAGAATACAGATAAACTCCTTGTCCCTACAATCTGCATTCTGGAGGTTTTTAAAAGAATTCTTCAACAGCGCGGAGATGATGCAGCATTGCAGTCGGCCGCAATAATGCAGCAGGGACAGGTAGTGGAGTTGAATACCGGGATTTCTCTGGAAGCTGCGAGACTAAGTTACAAGATCGGGCTCCCTCTTGCTGACAGCGTTATTCTGGCTACAGCTCAGATGTATAAGGCAGTTATTTGGACGCAGGATGCGGACTTTAAGAATTTGGAAAATGTGAAGTATACAGCAAAAAGATAAATATTTACTTTTTCTTGTTTCAGGGACGGGTCAATCCGGGTTAAGTCCTTTTTTGGGAGAAACAAAGTCACCTCTCCTTTTTAAAGTAACGCCCCCGCCCCTGCCTGCCGGTAGGCAATGTTCGGCACCCCTGCCTACCGGCAGGCAGGCCCTCTTAACCTAAGAGCCAACAGTAGGTGCCTTAAGCATGGGAAAAAGGAGTTATGACTTTCAGGGAGGTTGTATTGTCCCTTCCCTTTCCGCACTCAGGCGGATTTGCCGAGGAGAAAAGATAAGGGGCCTGCCTCTACCTTCGGCAGCCAGGTGTTGGGGTGGTCATTTTATTTCTCTTTCTTCTCGTTGTTTGATCCCCCCTCTTAAGTTAAGAGCCAACAGTAGGTGCCTTAGGCAGGGGTGGGGGGGCGTTATGATTTTTCCCTTTACAACAATCCCCTTATTTTTCTATTATGAAAGCGGATCGCAATCATGAATAAATGCTCTGTCATTCGGCGTAGTTTCTTGGAATAGGTTATAATTCTAATAGGTAAATATGGTGAGGATAATTTTTTCAAGACATGCTAAAAGACGGGCCAGGCTATACGACATTTCTGAATCGACTGTGGCTGCTATTTTGAAGAACATGAATCTAGTTCAAGGTGAACATGAAATTGTTAAAGATGTTCCTGGGTTCAAATATCCATTGAAAATTGCAATTTCCGTCGTAGCGGATGCAGTAACTGTAATAACAACTTATCCACTGAAGAAACGGAGGAAAAAATGAGAGTGCATTATGATAAAGAGGTTGATGCTATATATATCAAATTGGGAAACCAGAAACCCGATGGAGTAATTGAGATTACCGAAGGTGTCAATTTGGACACAACGTCTGAGAATAAAATAGTCGGCATTGAAATCCTCAACGCCTCAAAAAAAATGAACATTAAAACAATTCTGTCTTATGAGCTTGAGCTTGATAAAGGCTTAATGCAGAAGACTGCATAACGGATTTAGACCCGGCCTTTCCCCCTCTTAAGAGTAACGCCCCCGCCTTTGGCACCCCTGCCTACCGGCAGACAGGCCCTCTTAACCTAAGAGCCAACAGTAGGTGCCTTAAGCATGGGAAAAAGGGAGTTATGATTTCAGAAACGTTGTATTATCCCTTCCCTTAAGATAAGGGGAGGTTAGGAGGAGTTATGACTTCCGTTCATTTTCTTCTTTACAACAATCCCCTCATTTATCTAAACTGAAAGCGGATCACAGAAACACACATTTATAAATAGTAGGGGCGAACGGCGCCTGCCTGTCGGTAGGCAGGTTCGCCCAGGTATTATCAGTTTCAGGATTTAAGCCATTATGGCAATGAGTAGAAGACAAAGAGAGGGAATTCCAACAAAATACCTCCGCTCAAATTTTATGCGGTTAATCGGCGGTAGCCTGCCGTAAAACAGCTTTCAGCAGGAAATTGAAAGACCCTCAATTAAAGGAAGGGGAAAAATGACGATATCATGTCAAAAATGTGGTAAAGAATTAAATGTCTCTGAACGCAGCCTTAAGACAGGGGCGCGTTTCAGGTGTTTGAAATGCGGCAACCTTACCACCTATGAACAATTGGGGGAGCAGTCCGGCATAATATCGAACAGCAGTCAATCTATTCACAAAGAAGTTTATGTCCATGACAAGTCTGTATCCGACAGCAGGATCTCGACCGGACCTCAGGTAGTGCAGCAAGATGACAGGACCTCCAGTCCCTCACCTGAGGAAATCGACAGAATAAATGATAAGTATACTAGATACGGCTATTTAATCCCACAGACCGATAAGATTGAAGAAAGGTCTTTTATGGAGCATCTGCCCGAGGCGTTTTCTTTCCCTCTGAAAAAAGGCGGAATTTTAATGCTCGTCATAGGCTCAGTATTTTTTACTGTTATTTTGTTCTTCTCGAAATATGCACCTTTGATCGGTATTATAGGTTTTGTGCTCGTGTCAGGATATATATCTGCATTTATGATGAAGATCGTCTCCCGTACTGCAGACGGCGAGATCGATATCCCGGATTGGCCTGAGTTTTCGGACTGGTGGGACGATATCATACTCCCCTGGGCCCAGATGATAATTACGGCCCTTGCATCATTCTGTCCGCTTATCGCATATATAGTGGTCTCCTATGTCTTGGGCGGTCGTCCGTCAGTCCTCGTGATTGGGGCCCTTGTTTTGGCAGGAGCTTTTTACTATCCTATGGCGCTTCTTGCAATGTGTCTGTTCCGGGGAATGCATGCGCTTAATCCTGTTTTGTTGTTCCAGGCAATTGGCCAGATTTTTTCCGACTATATTATTGCCTGTATCCTGATGCTTATTATATTTGTTCTAAAATGGGGACTGACATTCTTTTCCAATATGATACCTTTCGTAGGTCCTTTTATAGATAATTTCCTGATGCTTTATCTCGTAATGCTCGAAATGAGAATACTCGGGCTTATCTATTATGCAAATAAAAATAAGTTGCAGTGGTTTTAGAACTGAAGTGGTTGAGTTCTTGGATTTAGCCCGTTAGAAGGCAAAGGCATTCTAATAGGATTTAAGCCATTATGGCAAAGGGATTGAAAAGAAAAGAGAGAGGGAGAGTGTTTGTCAAATGTGTAGACCTGACCCAGATTATCATTTAATTTTAATTACTTTAACTGGCTTCTACAGTACACTTCATTCCGGGAACCAGGGAAACAATTTGATGCTTAATAAACATAAATTAGAATTGGAGAAATCATGAAACGGTTTGTATTTCTGGCAATAATTTTACTGGTAGTAGTTTTAAGTTCTGCATGCACGCCTAAGCAGTCAATTAAATATTCCATGGATGATATAAATGTCTTACCCAATAGTCCTTTTGCTAAGGCAACTCTCGCTATAAAACCTTTCGAGGATAAAAGAAAGCCTCTGACAACAGATTGTTCCACGATGAACGGATCAAGCAACGCAACAACACTCGACCAAAATGGTAAAACCTATTATTACAACTGTGACGATTTCTATAAAGTAGCTTCTGTTACATTCGAAATAACAAAGGCAGCGACAAAACACATAGATCACTCTCGTCTTTTTAAACAAGTTGTTTTGTCCGAGGTGCCGCCTCCTGATGCGGATTATCTTCTTACTGGGAAAGTTTCCAAATTCGATGGTCTCAAGGAAAGTAGTGTCGGGGCTGTAATCGCCCAGTCATTCGGTCTTGTCGGAGCTCTGATTAATCTGGCCAGAAAAAATGATTACGAAGGCACTACAGATTTTGACGGTTTACAGCTGATAAGGCTGAATGACCATGCTCTGATCTGGGAAGGAAACATTTCCGGGCATATTAATGGCAGAGATACGGTAGACCCATATGGATGGGATTCTTTTAAAAAGGCAAATTTATCTCTCAAAGAAGCTGTTACCAAGCTCATTAATACTCTGAATACTCTCACTGGAGACTCTATGAAAACTGAAAATAAACAGACTTCATTGGAAACCCAAAATGTTTCGAATGAGAATAAAGCTATACCCTAATAAAAACAGAAAAATGAGGGGTTTCCAACAAAATATCTGCCACAGACAGACAAGACTCCGCATAAATTTTGTGCGGTTGATCGGCGGTAGCCTGCCTTCGGAGGGAGGCGAAAAATGAAGATACCCCTGACAAAAATAATAAGCATACATCATAAAATACCTGATGAATTTCAAAAACAGACTTATTCTGCAGACTCGTTATGCACAAAAATTAAATGACAATAAGACACAATGAACGTTGCAAAGATTGTAAGATTACGGTTGCAAAACTCCTTGTCGAAATATATGGAGAAATAAAGATAAATTACAATCTTAACGTCCCATGCAGAATAGAAGATTATACAAACCACGTTTTGTATGGCGACTTAGAGAGAATATATAAAAAATTGCAGCTACAGAGGAATTATATAAGCTTTGTTAAGGCAAACAAATTGCCAAATGTTGATTTCTTTGCTCCATCTGCTAAGGTAATAGTCGAATTTGATGAATCCCAGCATTTCACAGAACTCCGTGCAATTTCAATATCGGAGTATCCTGAAGATATGGAACTTGGATTCGACAAAAGAAAATGGCAATCATTATGTTCAAAATTGAGGAGAAAGGATAATGATCCACCCTATAGAGACGAACAAAGGGCTTGGTATGATACGTTAAGAGATTTCGTTCCAAATATGTTAGACCTAAAACCTACAATACGATTGTATTCCAGTGATTATATTTGGTGTTCTCTTAAGCCAGTCAACAAGACGGACATCGTAGCATTTAAGAACATACTTAAAAGGAAACATTGAAGGCATTAGAGATAATAAGATTGCATAACCAGTGGATCGAGGCGACAAGGGGATAACTGTCTGCGGATTTTTATTTTTCATATTCCCCTTCCTCCCCATTTCGTTAGGGGCAAAATATATAACGGCATAATGAAACAAATTTAGCACCAACCGATAAGGAGACGTAACACAATGGAATATAAAAGAAATTTTTCTCTTTATGACGCATATGAGTTTCTTTCACAAAACGGCCTTATACAAGAAAGTGCTGAAATAAAAAACTCAACTGATAAATTCAAATCATATACGAGTACTCTAAGACGGGCAAAAATAATTGTTCTCGTCAGAGACAAAAAACTTCTCGATGTATTTTGCACGTCAGTGTGGCCGTCAGGTCTTACTGACAAGGGAAAGAGTAGAATTAGATTTTTTGAAAATCTTGTGGATAGATTTAATGGAGATCAAGAAGGAACAATAAGTGAGGACGAAGAAGAAGGAGAGATCGTAACAGAAGAAAATGAGTTTGCATACGAAAATGATCTTCGCAATTATCTTGTAAGAAATCTTTCTGTAATAGAGAAAGGCCTTAAGATTTATGAATCTCAAGAAGGCATTACTGGAGCAGAATATATTATTCCCGGCACTACTCGAAGAATTGATATTTTAGCGACTGACAATCAGAACAATTTTGTGGTAATCGAACTCAAGGTAAGCCGTGGTTATGAAAAAGTTGTCGGGCAGACACTTTACTACCAATCAATGATAAAATCATATTTCAATCAACAGAAGGTTAGAGCAATAATTATTGCGAGAGAAATTACTCCCGAGCTAAAAGCAGCAACACAATTTTTGCCCGACTTTGAGTTGTTTGAGTATCAACTTTCATTGACACTGAACAGAATAAAATGAAAAAAGGCCAAGCATATCAGGCAAGAGCACAAAAATAAGAAACAGACCCTAACAAAATTCAACACGACTGGTGATAGATAAGCCATTTTTGATTTTTAAGGGCGATTTCCCAGCGGGATATTTGAGTCGTTCTGTGAATAAATAGAGGTATCAAATGAATATTTATGATCAAATAATCACGGTATGTAAAGGCTACGAAGGCGAAATCCTGACCTCCTCGCAAATCAAGGATATGGTTTTCA
>MHDW01000044.1 GCA_001803645.1 Nitrospirae bacterium GWC2_42_7
AAAGGCACGATAAACGCCTACAATGTCCAGATCAAATATTACATTGATGAGAACGGAACGCCTTTCGACATAGCAACCACAACAATAGATGTTCCTGCAAATTCGACAGTCTCCAATGAAATTACCTGGAGGGCGAACAAGGCAGGAGAGAATCTAGCACTGACAGTTTTTGCAGACCCGCTTGATTCATTCCCAGAATTGTCTGAGACGAACAATAAGGCTGCAACAGATATAACGGTTAACGGCGCTGAAGGTATAAATCTTACAATCTCTTATAAAGACATCGTCATCAATCCCAGTCCGGCCAATCAGAGAGGAAATGCCCTAATCTCAGCTCTTGTCAGAAATGCCGGTTTCGCATCTGCAGGCAATATCAAAGTTGATTTCTACAAAGGCATTCCGGGTATTGATGGCCTCCTTCTCGGAACTCAAGTGATCCCATTACTTAATGCAGGAGAAAGCAGTCAGGTTTCATTTGTTTGGACGGATATCATGGATTCAGGTGAAAAGTTGATCTATATTCTGGTTGATCCGGAAGACCAGATACAGGAGATAAGGGAAGATGACAATGAGGCATTCAAGGAAATAATGGTCCTTAACCTGCCTGATCTTGTGATTACAACGAACTCGATCCAATTTACTCCTTCGACTCCGAAAGGCGGAGATGTTGTTTCTATAAAGGTCTCAGTGCAGAACAAAGGTGAGCAGGCTGCAGGCAATGTTCTTGTTAAAGCATTTGAAGGAGATACTCTCATAGGCAGTCAGACGCTATCATCAATATCAGGGAATTCTCAGGCAGAAACTTCATTCACTTATGACACAACCGGCAAGCCAGGCGCTCATGAGATAACAGTCAATGTTGATCCTGACGATGCGATCATTGAGCAGAGCGAAGATAATAATAAAGCATCAAGATTGTTCGGCGTCAACAGCGGAAAACTCTGGCTTTCTGAGCCGTATATATCTCCGAACGGAGACGGAGTAAAAGACTCAACTGAATTCAGCTTTAATCTAGATTCTTCCCGGACAGTCTGGATAATCGTGGTCAATAATAAGGCCGAAACAGTCAGAACATTTACCGGTCCTGAATTATCAAATATAACCAGCGGTGCAGTCATATGGGACGGGCTAGATGATAAAGAAATGGTTGTCCCTGACGGACAGTATCAGATAAAAGTGGTTGATGGAAAAAACAATGTAATTGGAAGACTGCTGGTGACAGTGGACAATAATCGCTCAAATCTGTTGGAGGCAGTTGGGACAGAATATTTATTTAAAGTTAATGCCGGAAATTTACTCAGAGATGATAATTGGCAGTGGTTTCCTGATGAAAGCGGCATCATATTTTATCTCTCCAAGCCTAACGATAAATTCCCTGAATATCCAACAGGTTTGTACTCGGCCTCACCTGTCGGTGATGATATTATCAGATTAGTCCCCCCTGAATGGAGTATAGGAAATGATCCTGTCTATGATTATCGATATAGAACGAATAGCAGCCAGTGTCTTATCCGCTGGACACTTCGAAAGAATCTCGGTTATTCATTATCACCTAATGGGCAGAATACAGCTTTTATTCTCGAAAAATATAATAGGGCAACAAATAATATTGAGCAAAGCCAGCTATTGGTAGTTGATTCGTACGGGGAAAATCTTCTGCTTCTCGACTCCTATGATCTATTGTCCGGGGATCATATTGAGATAACGGATATCTTCTGGGCGCCGGACAATTCTTATATTGCATACAAAACTTACAACCAAACTTCGGGGCAGTTTAAATTTTATATTATACGGCCTGATGGTTCAGAAAAAGTTGAGGTTTCAACAAACTGGAGTTCAACAAATGGCTTGAATCAGCAGTTGATCTGGTCGCCTGACAGTAAGAAAATTGCCTATACATCTGATAATCAGATCGTTGTTATTGATACTCACGGGAATAAATCCAATGTTTTTCCAGTTAAAGGAAATGATATTGCTATCGACTGGTTTAATAACAACAGTATTTTAGTCCGTGACTTTTATCCGAATGAATTCAATAGATTGTTTTATGACATCTGGATTGTAAATATAATGAATGAAGAGAATCCTATTAGTATTGAGCAGAATATAGATGCACATGCAGATGAATTTTTTGATGAGACCCAAAGATGCATCAAAACAGGAACAAATACCTTTGAGATGATGTCCAATATAAATTCCAAAGGCTATTTTTTCTACGAAGAAAAGGATGAATGGGGAAGGCTGGATCTATCGGCAAACGTTATTAAAATCTGTGATATCCATGGCAATTGCGAAATCGCCAATGATATAGTGTCAGGAGAGACTACAGGCTCTGCACCTGACGGTAAAAAATGGGTCTTTCATGATTATTCTTTTGACTCCCTCGTAGTATATGACATGAATACAAAGGAGACGGATATTGTTCCTGTAGGATACTGGGTAGATTACTGGTGGGACATGCTGACAGACTTAGACCTTCCCGCCTCATATCATATCTGGCCTATACCGGAAACCCTTGATTATTACATCGGGTTTGATTCTCTTCAGTGGCTTGATAATAGATCCTTATTGGCAGGATACTATGTGTTGGGTAATGAAGATTTTCTTGGCATTTATGACATAGATAATATGACAATGAAGTTTCTCCCTATAAGTGAGGATTCCCCTTATCGCTGGGCCAACGAACGGTTATCGCCGCATAAAAATTACATTAATTATTATCTTCATAATTATGGGTCTAATAATGTAATTGGAAGTAGAGATCTATGGATTCTCGGTTCTCTGCTTAACCTGACAGCACATATCGATGTCATAAAGAACAAATCGTCAATAACTATCAAGGGGACTGCGACCGACCTCAATTTTGAAGGTTATCAGCTTGAGTATGTAGATGTAATGAATCCGGATGTTTGGCATCTTATCTCGCCATTTACAGATACGCCTGTTATTGATGATATATTTACAACATGGGTCCCGCCGCATGCCGGAACTTTTTATATAAGGCTGACAGTATGGGACAAGGCAGGCAATGCGTCAATAAGCAGAAAACGGGTTTCTTGGGGGCTTCCGCCGCCAAAAATCGCCAATCTCTATAAAACAGATGAGGTCTTCTCACCAAATGGAGACGGGGTTCAGGATACTGTTGGACTGCATTATACGGTATTTACATCTGAACCAGCGTATTTTGATTTTTATGTTTATGATGAAAATGACTATCTAATTAAGATATATACAAAAATGTATACAGCTACAAATGAAGACACTCTGTTATGGGATGGCACCGATGAATATGGCAATATAGTTCCTGAAGGAAAATACAAAATTAAGGTGCTCGAGTATGAATTCTTCTGTGAAGTTGACAACACTCCGCCTGATGTAAATATTGAATTAACATCAATTTATAAAAGCTTGAAAGCATCATCTGCCGCGGGTATTGATTTTATAAAACTTTATCAAGTAGATATGCTGGGATTGGCCTATGATGTTAATCTCAATAATTGGGTTGTTGAGTACGGAGAAGATGATAATCCTCAGGAGTGGTTTATACACAGGGAAGGCAGTAAGATCCTTGCTAAAAAGGATGATAAGGGCAATTTAATGGATCCTCTTGAGAATGATATTATTCATCCTTTCCCTTTTATTTATGTAACAGATGGGAGATATTCTCATGTAGAGAATGCAGTGGAACAACTTGTCGGCAAAACATACAAAATAACAGCAGAAGACCTCGGAGGGAACAAAAGCTCATTTGTTTCAAATATGCTTGAAGAAAATGTTTTCCTTACAGTTGCAGTAAATAAAAATACCTGTGAAATTCAGGATATCCTTGTTTTGGAAACAATAAAAGATCCGATTAGCACTATAACACTACAATACAATAAACTCGGCACATGGATAGATCTTGAAACTATTTCATCCCCTTCAGAAAAAGAAACCGAGAAACCTCCTTTCCATACTGATGGTATTTCACCAAAAGAGCTGCGAATTAAATTAATTGACATCTACAACAATGAATATTATTCAAATGAATATTCTGCAGTATGCAACGACGGCAACAACCCTGGCAATAGTGGCGAAGATAATAAATTCAAACTATCAATAAAGTATGATGAACCCGGATGCAACTTGTTATCAAGCAAAGCAGTTTTATCAGCCAACATAGAAGGATTTAGCAAATCATCGCTTAAAACTCTCAGCTATTACATCCAAAAGCCTGAAAGCTTGCAACTCTTGCGGCAATTTGATTTGACAAAGGAAGGATTGGGAAGCGTAAGCGTTGAAACTTCCAGTATGTCTGAGAGTAGCTACCCTGTAAAAGCAGTGCTTGCATATCTTGATCTAAATAATAATCAGACCAAAGAAATAACAGCGTCAAACAATCTATATGTTGACCGTGTTCTGCCTACTGCACAAATAACCTATCCAATCAAATCCCTTATGCTCTGCCCTGTTAAACAGACTGACATAAAAGGCAATTGGTTCGGAATACCTGTTGAAGGAATAGCCTTGGATAACGTCAATGTAAAAAACTGGGAACTTCTTTATGGCATAGGAGAAAACCCGGATACATGGCCGCCGGCCATAACAAAAACAAATGGCAAACCTGTAGGAATTACAGGGGGGATGCCAGTCAAAGGACAGCTTGGGATTTGGGATGTTACAGGACAGAAAAATAGTGATTTTTCAATCAAACTAAAAGTTGTGGATATATCCGGAAATACAAGCTGTACCTCTACAAGCTTCTCAATAGATAATCTTACAGAGATCAAATATCTTACAAAAGACAAATCTATCTTCTCCCCTAACGGAGACAATGTTCTTGATAATGTAACTGTAAATTACCAGATAGATGAATATGCGACTGTGGATGTTAAGGCATTCAAACTTCTATGGACAGGAAAAGAATATATCCTTGACTCATCCCAGGTGCGGACGATTATCTCAGACTTAATACATAATGGAGGTGCAAACAGCGCTACCTGGGATGGCAAGGGAGATTCAGACACTGACATGGCTGATGGGCGCTACGCCATCGCAATATACACAAAGGATTCATGTGGTAATGCAAATATGAAGTGGACTTCTGTTGAGATAGACAATACCCCGCCGACAACGATAATCACATATCCACGTCCACCTGATATTCTCGGCAATATAGTCGAAGTCAAAGGAAATGCTGATGACCTTCACTTCAAAGAATATATCCTAGAGGCAGGACAAGGGGACAATCCTGATACATGGAATCTAATCTCATCCAACACTAAACCTGTTAAAGATGGTTTCCTCGGCAAATGGAATACATATGAACTTGAAGGCAAATGGACATTAAAACTATCAGCAACCGACAAACTCGGAAATAATAATTCAACAGTGGTTACAATTGACCTTGGCTTAAAGAAGAATCTCATCAAAGACATTGAAGCAACTCCTGCGCTTTTCTCACCGAACAACGACGAAAAACTTGATACAACAACAATTAAATATGAACTAACTGATGCGTGCAATATAACGATCAATATCCTTGATTCAGATAATAACATCAAGAAAACATATACGACTGTGTTAACTGCTGGCACACACACATATACATGGGACGGTAAAGATAACCAGGAGAATTTAGTTAATGATGGTGCTTTCATTGTTCAGCTCATAGCAGAACTCGCTGACGACATATCTGTCAAACAGGAAGAATCTATTACAATTGCAGTTGATACAACACTGCCTGTAATTGATATCAAACAACCAGCTGATAATTCTTATATAAAGACAGACGTCACGATAAACGGCGCAATCAGCGACACAAATATCAGGGAATATACCATCACTAATATTACTAAAGCAGGCACAGAACTTGTTGATAACGCCAATCAGAACAGAGAAGATCATACCTTCGGCATCCTGCAAGAACTTCCTGAAGGAAATTACGCATTAAATATTATGACAAGCGATTTTGCGGAGAACGCTCTGGAAAAGAATATTTCTTACACTATAGACAGAACTCCGCCAAAGGTCACGCTCGACACCCCGAAAGAAGGAGAATATTATGGCGGGCAGCCCTCAGCTCTCAGCTCCCATCAAAAAATTGAAATAAACATCACAGGAAGTATTGTTGAGAAGAATCTTGATAAATATAGCCTGAGATATGGACTTGGAGAGAATCCGGCAGAATGGACAGAACTACTGACAGGAAAGACGATACCTGATAACTCGCAATTATTTACGTGGAAAGTAAGCAAGGACGATGGTGTTCCTGACGGCCTGTATACATTGTCACTCTATGCAAAGGACAATGCAGGTTTTGAGGTTGAGGTTAAGGTCAGTGTTAAGATCGACAATACACCTCCGGAGGTCTTGATCACAACACCGACAGAAGACAGTTACATCAAAACAGCTCCAGCAGATATCAAAGGCACTGTTTTTGATATCAACTTTGATAAATATACACTTGAGCTTTCTGCAGAAAATTGCTCCAGCGCATTCAAATGGGCCGCGGTGAAGATTTCAACATCTTCTGTAAAAGACAATGTTGTCTTCTCATGGCAGGCCCTGCCCCCTGACGGAGAATACTGTTTGAGATTATCAGCAATTGATAAGACCGGGAACAAGTCAGAGACAAAGACAAACATTGAGGTAGACACGCATCCGCCTGTGTCAACCGTGCTTTCCGGCAAAATAGAAAACAAAAACAATGTGAAGCTTACATGGACGCCAAACACTGAGCCTGACCTTAATGGATATAACATCTACAGAGATGGTCAAAAGCAAAACCCTGCTATTGTTGAAAGCTGTGAGTTCATTGATCAAAGCCTTACCGGAGGAACATATGGCTATACAGCAAAGGCTGTAGATCTTGCAGGCAACGAAAGTGTTGCATCGAATGAAGTAAAACTCACGATCGATAAAACCGGGCCTGATGCAAGGATTCAATCACCTCGCGATAATGCAAGAGTAAGCGGACTTGTTGATATAAAGGGCACGGCTTACAGCGCTGATGACTTTAAGCAGTATAAAGTTTATATAGGACAAGGCCCAAATCCCACAACATGGAATCTAAATAGAACATCTCCTGTGCCTACACCTTACGGCATGCTTGCCCAGTTGGAAACAATCAGCCTTTCCGAAGGACAATATTCAATTAAACTCGAAACAGAAGATATAT
>MHDW01000045.1:0-7683 GCA_001803645.1 Nitrospirae bacterium GWC2_42_7
GAATCAAGCCAGGTCGCGGCCTCTGCCCCGGCTGTTATCCCCGCCAGTATGGCTATCGCTACTATGATCCCGGAGAGTGTCTTTTTCACTGTCCCTCACTTTAAAGTTAAAAAGCATTCTCACTATGTCAGAAAAAATTATACTACAACAATACCTAAAGTCAAGATTAGCAATAAACATGCCTATTACAAATGCATACCACTCTCGAAAATGGGAATTTTATATGTTCTGATATATCAGGGGGTTGGAGCTTTATACAAATAAAAGGAGGAAATTTAATAATATTTATATAAATTTAATATGTGTGTTAAATGATTCTATTCACTGACATTTTGGGGCAAATAACATGCACTATTATGTCAAAGAGTAATTATCAATCATTTACAGGCAGGATCAGATTTCTTCAAAGAATCCCTCAGAACATAAGCCCTTCCTCTGCATCCGCCTGTGCACTCTTCTTTCTCTGCGCAATCAAGACATTCATCTGGTATAACATTCAGAACAACTCTCAGTTCTTTCTTTTTCGCTGATAGGATTATATCTTTGAGATTCGTCTCATTAAGGTTTCCAAGTTTGACAGGCATGGAAGGACAGGGATATACATTATTATCAGCAGAAATATATAACATACTGTTAGCTCCCTGACACCCGCCTTCAGGATATTTATCTTCAGGATTAAAGACCTTCCACAAAAAGGGATCGTGTATTATGAACTTTATGTTTTGATGTTTAGTTGTTTTTAAGCTCATTGCGAGTTCTTCCCTCTCACCTTTATTCATAAAAAAGCAGTCTTTATTATTAATGAGTCTTTGCATAGGAAAAACAAGATGAGCTATTTTATTGTCAGAACATAAGGATAATATCTCAGGAATGTCTTTGTAATTATTTCTATCAAGATCAAAAGAAACTCCAATGGACAGAGCTGAGCTCCTTATTCGTTCTATATCTTTCAGAAAGTCCCGAAGCTCATTTAGCGAGGAAATATCTACAAATACTGCACGAACATTTAATCTGCCTAACATGGATATTGTTTCAGCATCTGCAGCAGAGGATGACAAAGTAAGAGATACCGCAATATTTTCTGTCTTAAGTCTTTCGAGTATCTCCATGCAAGATGCACCCAAGCTATCACCAGCACAGGACAGATTAAGACTTAATATCTTCAGGTTTACTATCTCATCGCATATTCTAAGATTATCTGCAGATGATGCCTGTGATAATGGATTCAGATCCCAATATATCCTTATCGGGAAAGTAAGTTCCCTAAGATTCATTTTCCCAGCAGTGCGGGTCCGGGTTGTTTATATCGCCTGTCAGTGCTAACGCCCTCGCAGTACATCCACCAAGGCAGTCTGAATAATGATCACATTTCATGCATTTCCCCTTAGGGACCTTATTCCTCATCTTATTCAGTACAGGTGAGTTGTTCCATATATCCAGAAGCTCATCATTGCAGAGGTTGCCGATCACGATCGGTATAAAACCACATGGGGTAATGTCACCATTTGATTTTATATTGAGGGAGAGCTTGCCGCAGACGCTGCCTTTAACAAGAGAGCTGGTGTCTTTCTGTCCCAGAGAAGCAATAATAGGATCTTCCAATGAGATGTGGATGTTCTTTATCATATTTTTTTGTTCATTTGCATATATATAGAATTTTTTCCATTCATCAGGGGTAAGGTCAAGTTCATCCTTATTCGTAAACCCGAGGCCTGAGCATTTGAAGTTATGAAAATTAATGCTGCCTGCACCGAGAGAAACCGCCTGCTCGATCAGTCTGTCTATATCATTAAAATTGATCTTGCATATTACCGAAGAGATAGAGGTCTCTATTCCAGCCTCTTTTAAATGCGCCAGGGCTGCCACTGCCCTCTTGTGACTGCCTTTCATTCCCCTGAACTCATCGTGAATATCCGGAAATGGGCTGTCAATGCTTATTCCGACTTTGCTGAAGCCGGAGCTCTTGAGTTTCAGCGCTGTCTCCTTGTCTATCAGAAAGCCGTTGCTGTTCATGGAAACTATCAGTCCGAGTCCGGAAGCAAATTTCGCAATATCATAAATATCTTTTCTCAGCAGAGGCTCTCCTCCCCCGAAATTGATTGAGAACACCTTTGCATCCGAAGCCTTCTTTATCAAATCGCAGAGTGCTTCAAGGTCCAATTCTTCTGCAGTATCAGTCCTGCTGTAACAATGCCTGCACCCGAAATTGCATTTATTTGTAATAGCCCAATTGATAGTCAAAGGCGAAGATGCGACCCAATTATTCTTCATAAACAAGCCCCAGTTCCTTCATATTCTGCAGAAAAGCGTTGACATCCGCTTCAAGTACCGGCAGTTCAACTTCAAAATACTTGCTCAGTTCAAAGACGATATCTTCAGAGGTTCTGCCTTCACACAATTTCCAGATCTCAGTGCCAAGGATATTGATCGCGTGCATTTTTCCCTGAAACAGAATGATTGAAGTCCCTATCTCAGAGACATCCTCTCCTGTCTCAAGGCCTTTCATAGCCTCTTCCTTTGACAGATCCTCTTCTCTCCACATTGCTTCAGCGTTTCTGAAATATTTTGGCATATCAACTCCCTATTTAATTACTAAGATGTCTTTGTCTCAAAAATACCCCTCACCCTAACCCTCTCCCCCAAGGGGCGAGGGAATCTATACTTTCCCCTCCCTTGAGGGGAGGGGACAAAGGGGAGGGTGATGTTTTCATGCCCCTTTGTGAGTCAATGGCGCATATCGGTTCCCTCTTGTCGGGAATCATTTTAAAGAAGGACTCCGGCCAGGCCGGAGTGACAAACAGTGTAATAATACTTATGAACATATTGGATCAGTCGCCTGCGGATGTGATGGATGCAAGCACAAGGTTTTCCTTTTCCGCATTGCGTATCCCGTGATCAACAAGTGCAGGCACAACAACGATCTTGCCGACATCAATAGTCTCCGTCTCCTTATCCGACGAGAGGAATTCACCCTTTCCCTCGAGAACAACCCATATATGGTTGCCATGATGCGTATGGGTTGTGATCTCCTGTCCCGGCTTCATACAAATGAGTTTTATCGATGCATGTTCGTCCGACCATATTGTCTCAAGGTTGCGTTTTTCGTCACTGAATTTTTTAAGTTTCTGGAAGTCCAGCACCTGTGTTTGCTTTTTCATAATTCTCCTTTATTTATGTTATTTATATGATACAGTCACACACGAAACACATGATCATGCCTTATTCACAAGCCTCAAAATCCTCCCGAGAACTCCCGACATTCTACTCAAGAAATAAGACGCCGGGGCTGCAGAGAGTTCATCTTGGTTTTCAACAGATCCGTAAAATATAATACCATATCTGGAAGACAGCTGATTTACTGCAGTTAGACCGTCGGCGCGGTTCTGAGGTTGCCCTGCCACTACCAGCATACTCTTGCCTTCAGACATAAACTTTGAAATAGCCTCCAGTTCAGAATTGGAAAGATACGGACCTGAGTCTGATTCACCAAAAAATATCCAGAACTGATCGTATTTTTCAATCAAACGTTCCGAGACCTCCGGGGTTTCCTGCCTGTCTGTTATCCTAACTGTAAAGCCGTTTTTCTCCAAAGCAGTCACTGCGTTCCTGCTAAATGCACTTTTATCCGGTCCCGGTCCATGAAACGTATCATAGATAAGTATGCTTTTTTGTGCCTGCGAAGAATTATTATCTTCCAGCCATGCTGCAATATTATTAATGTATTTCAGATTGTCGTACTTGTCTGCTGAACTATTTAAAAACCTCTCAAGACCGGCATCAAAAACAACAGTTCCTTGTCCTCCCAGGTCATTGCTATAGGTTGCAATTATATTCTTGGCATCAGGATCCATAACGATCCGCACATGTTTGTCCTGTTTTTTGATGATTGATGATTTTCCACCGGATATTGAACTGACATTTCTCAAAAGAGGATTGCCTGTATCTGCATAAGGAACAAACACGAAGAACTGAAAGGTATAGGCAATAAGAACAGTGCCAACTATGCATATGAACATATAAAGAAAAAACACCCTCTTTTTGAATATTGTCCAGAACATTACCATTGTCGGCATTGCTGTGACCGGCCCGCCTATCATAAAAGCCAAAGCTGCTCCTCCATCAAGGGTTCCGTCAAGAGAACTTTTTATATGGTAAAGGATGCTCGATGCACTTATCTGATGCAGAAATATTGGAACTGACCCGAGTGTAACCCATACTATGTTTAATATATTCTTTTGTCCGAAGAGGCTGTAAATCCATTTGAAAGGAATATATCTCTCAACTACAATGCCTATTGCAACTCCGACAAGGACATACTTCCCGACCAGCCAGAGCATCTCAGATGACTTAGCCAGAAAGACTATAAACATATTTTTTGTTCTGGCAGCAATCCGGTGTCCAAACCTTTCTTTACAATTGCATCTCAAACGCTCATCAGGATAAGACTCATCATGAAAATCACCTCTCGGAATAGCGCCTTCAATAAAGATTGAATCTGTCTGGAAACCCTTGTCCCTGAGCATAAGAGTAACAACTCCGGCAAACATACCCATTGAGAATGCTGCAACAGTTCTGATCACCGTCCATTCAGGTCCCAGGTCGTTAAGGGTCAGCAGATAAGTTGAAGGGCTTAAGAGTGGAGAAGTAACAAGAAGCGCCATAACCGGAGCCAACGGAAAACGGGCAAACAACAGACTCACAGCTGTAGTTATCGTGCCGCATGCGCAAAGCGGGGTTATAAGGCCCACAAGAGACGCCAGAAAAACACCTAGCAGGCCATGCTTCTTAAAAGAGGTCTGAAGCTTAAGCGCTAACTTATAAGTGCGTATAAAGCCGGCAAGCAGTATCCCGAGTATAAAATATGGAAATATATCCCATAATTCTGCAATTAAACCATGCGGGTTAAACAATAAATCCCATATCTCCCTTCCAAGGAGAAAAGGAAATGGTTGCTGTAAAGCTTCTGGGTTCGCAGTCTGAGAAGTCGGTCCATAGATCCATACATGCCAGATGATCAAAGAAAAAGAAGCCAATATCATAAGAAAAAGCGTTTTATTTGCAGCTTTGGAATGGGTACCGTGAATCTTGCAGTCTTCCTTCTGCTTCAGACCGAATATTTTAGACAACATATCAGCAATCCCTGCCTATTCAAGACCTGTCTGATACTCAGGAGCAATACCGCTTGTTCTTTCTCTGTAAAGAAGCCCTATGGCAAACAGGATTATCAGCCCTGCAAGCACTGCTATCTTGCCTTCATACGGAGTGCCGCCTGCATTTCCGCTAAGCCCCCAGTTCTGCACAAGCGCTGCTCCTGTGAGCATTCCCAGAACAGAAGCGCCTGCATCAATGTCCCCCTGTCCTGCAGATATCAACTGCCTGAAGGGACATCCCTTTATAAGAACTGAACCGAACCCGACCATCAGCATCCCGAGAAAACTCCATCCATAACTTTCGTTTGAACTCGGCTGGCCATGCCACCCCAGAGAAAACTGTCCTGTAATTATGCTCGCAAAAAGCGCCAACAGAAAAAAAGAGCCTATGCTCACCAAAAGGCCGGTTGATTTCGGGCATCCTTTAACTTCCCTGGGTCCCCACAGGAAAATCCTTGCTATGCCCCCGGTGATACAGAAACCTGATACCTGCGCAAGAGCTCCAACGATAAGTCCTGCAGCTAACGAAATAAATATAGGAGCATACAGCGCTCCTGCCCCCTTTTCACTCATAGCTATAAAAGGCGGTTGAGCCAAAAGCAAAAAGAGAAGAAAAAACATCAGTCCAGGGATAAGAAGTGCGTTTGCCATTTGTGACTGCACCGGCTTACCAAGCCTGAAACCACCTTCGAGAAACTTCATGCCGATAAAAACACCAACTGAAAGCCCGACAAGACCTATCAGGGCTGTTATATCTCCAGCAGAAATTTTAAATACCATCTTTATCGGACAACCCATAAACACCGAACAGCCGATTATCAGGAGAATACCCACAAGAAATCTTAAAAGCGGAGAACCATGAGATACTGCTTTAAACTCTTTTCTGGATAATGAGATGAAGAAAGCACCGAGGACAAAACCTATTATCTCCGGCCTTACATACTGCATCCTGATATTTCCGTGCAGACCGAGCGAGCCCGCTATATTTTCCATAAAACACGAGACACAGAACCCTGTGCTCGGGGGATTTCCAAGATAACTGAGGATAACCCCTGCAAGCCCTATAAAGCCTCCTGTTACAATGAACTTAACCACAGCTGCCTGCTATCCTCCTTTGGAGATAATAAATATCCTTTCTGAATTTCTTGAGCGCTTCATCCTGAGGATTGATCCTTAACTTCCCTTCAATTTCCGAGAGCGCTTCGCTGACAGCCCTCTTAAGTTTTTTCCCCTGAAAAAGAGCTGTCTTTTTATCCAGATAGTCAGGATTGAGGTCAACAGCCATCTTATACTCTTCAACCGCCTTTATGATCTCCTGCTTTCTGACAAAAATATCACCCATTAACATCCTTACTTCACCCTCATACGGATATTTACCGATAATTTCCTTTGTAAGGTTCTCTGCTTTTATTATGTTTGAGCTTTCGATAAGATTCCTTATCGCTTTCGAGCTGTTTACAACTTCAGGGTTTACAACATGATATGAAGATACAGACATCCTTTGATTATCTTTACGCTCGGTCCTCGCCTCTCCCATGTGATGACTTATAAGCGCAGAGGAACTAATAATAAGAATCACTACAGCCCATATAGATATTCTGTCTAATCTGTCCATAACTAATATTTCTGGTAAGGAGGCATGTTCGTTCTCCTTGCCATATCCCTTATAATATCAAAATCCTTATCTTTGACATCTTCATATCCGTCTATCAGTGCTCTTTCAAAAACCTTTACGACTTCTCCGTCTACTTCCACCTTATCGTCTT
This sequence comes from Nitrospirae bacterium GWC2_42_7, assembly GCA_001803645.1. Classification (GTDB taxonomy): domain Bacteria; phylum Nitrospirota; class Thermodesulfovibrionia; order Thermodesulfovibrionales; family UBA6898; genus GWC2-42-7. Next base: position 6,917 of record MHDW01000045.1, read on the forward strand.
TCTTTATATCCAGAAGCACTTTCTTAAACTTCTTTGCAAAAGAATCATCAACCCTCTGTGTAACACCAAAGTTGCAGTAGGGAATAGCCTGGCTTTCGGCTATGATCTTAAAATCTTCGGGGTCGATCCTGCCGTCAGCAGTCATAATCTCAAAATCATGCATCGGGAAAGCCCCTGCATCATACTTCTCGTACAAAACAGAATAAATAACCTTTTCATGCTTAAAAGACCCGGGAGGAATAGTATAGAAAGCAAGATCTTTCTCCGGATCGACCCCACCTTGCATCATAAGGTCCAGTTGAGTTAAATAACCTGTGGGCGCCAGCATAGGGCCAAAGACCATTGTTTTTCCTTTAAGGTCCTTAAGGCTGTTTATGTTTTTCTTCTTTAAAGCTACTATAGCGCCTGTTGATCTGGCTCCGAGAGAACCTGACTTTTCAGCAGTCAGGATATCAACGCCGTAATTCCTGTTCAGAATTATGTAGAGGAGTGAGTTAGTATGGGTAAAATCAAGTGTCTCAACCTCTCCGGCAAAATCAATTGTATCTATTGCAACAGCCTCAAAATTCACTCCCATTTTTTTACTCAGATAAGCGGTGAGTGGCCTGAAACGCTGCAGGGTTTCCTCTTTGCTGTTACATATCATATAACCTATTCTGTAGGTCTTCTTCTCATTCCTGGCTGAAGGAGAAGTGCAGGAGACTGCCACGATAAACAATAGGAACAAGACTACCGGCTTCCAAATACTACAAGAAAATTTGTCATAT
>MHDW01000045.1:7745-12121 GCA_001803645.1 Nitrospirae bacterium GWC2_42_7
TTTTTTTCAGAAAATACATTAAGCAACCAATTCCCATAATGCTGAAACCAAAAAAAACATAGGGCTTTCCGGGATCTCTTGTGACCTGCATACCTGCATATTTAAACCCATATTTATCACTGTTGATCTCGGTATGATAAAAATTGAGGCCGTTCCATTTAAAAGGACTGTTAACTTCTGAGGAGCCTTCTGCTATCACATTATTGCCGTCAGAAATGCTGAGGTCAACCCACACCCTCTTAAGGCGCGGATCCTGAAAAGCAACAAGCACAAACCTGTAAGGGAAATTATCAGGCAGGTCAACGGTTCCTGATGTATTTGCAGAGCCGATGAAATTATTCTGCTGAAAAATACTCAGACTGAGACTCTCAGAAGGTAATTCAATGTTCTCAGCCTTTATGCTGTAATCCCCGATACTAAAGCTCTCTCCGGTCTTGAGTTCAAAGAGGCCAACCTTCTCCTCTCCACGTTTAACGCCGACCTTCACCGGTACCGGATAATACTCAGTATTTATTTTTTTCACTGCAAGATCAACTCCCAAAGGAACGTCCTGCTTAATGTCCCATCTGTAAGCCTTATCAGTCATATTCCCCTCATAGATATTCACTGTTGCCAAAAAACCGAAAGAACTTATTACTCCGCTGACAAGGACAACCAATCCTCCGATATGCATGAGTATGACCGGTTTTGAAAGTACCCTTGCCCTTTCCAGAGTACAGAACAGAAGGTTCAGTCCCATCAGCCCGAATATAACGCTGATGATTATGCCCGAATAAAGGTACCTCTCCTCTGTAAATGTCCCTGGGATCGAAAAAATACAGACAGCCGCAAAAAGGGCTGCTGCCAGTTGTTTTGATATAAGGATCTGATATAATCGTTTCCGCATAAGGAGTCATATCAGTTTATTGGACTTAAGAAAATCTCTTGCTGTTTTTTTTGGCTTTCCTCCGGAGTCTACCAGCTTGATCAGCTTTACATATATTTCATCATTGATAACGCCGGCCAGCTTACCTATAACCCTCGGCAGTGCCGGAAACGTATTGATCACTTCGACTCTAAGCACCGGGGCAGTGTAAGACCTGTCTTCTTCATTGTTCCCGTTGAGAAAACCAAAAGGCTTTAGCCATATAAGTCCCTTCTCCGTCTCATACGCAGATTTTACAACGTCATATGTTTTCTTGATATCACTGTCAGCTGGTTTGTTCAGGAGCTGCGCAGCCCTTGAAGTATTTTCTATCAGAATATCTACTTTTTTACTTATAACAGCTTCGTAGAGTTCATTTGAATTATTGTATAATCTCGTTTGAACTGTTGTCCCTGTTCTCTCATTAATAATAGTTGCAAGTATTTCAGACAGCAACTGCCCTTCGTTGGAATTAATAGCACCCACATAAAGGACCCTTCCAACACAGGCATCCGCCTTTGGCAAGCAAAATATAATCAATACAAAAATAAATATCAGCCGCTTCATGGTGATATCCTCCGTTTTCTTGACTTACTTTATTATAGAATATTATCTCCTCCAGCATCTATCATCATGCTTATTTGAGAGTAATATTTACGCCTTCCATGTCAGTATCAAGGACGATCTCCATGCCAGACAGACTCTTTCCCTCTGGAGGAAATGACCTGTCTGCTCCGACATAATATTTTCCGGCAGGCAGATAAAGGCTATAAATACCTTTCTCATCTATCCATGATGAGATATAATCAGGAAATTGAGAACTCACCTTGCTCTTATAGGCAAATGCATAAGCGATTTTAACAGGAACACCTTTTTCGTCAACGATCCTGCCTGTAACTTTTATATAATCCTGCCTTATCTTCTGTTTCTGCCTTGCTGTCTCTCTTATATCAGAAACAACAAAATCATATTCAGCGTCTTTGCCAGGAATAAGTTCAATATCCAAAGGCTCGCCTGAATGTTTATCACCCGGCATAAGCGGCCCGTATTCCCCGCTGCTTCTTACCCTTGCTACAACCCAGTATTTTCCTGCTGGGAGATATACCTGAAACCTGCCCTCTTTATCTGTCTTCGGAGAAATAAAATCAGCAGGCCTTCTTATTCGAGTACTGTCATAAATAAAGAGTTCAGCACCCTCAGCAGGGCTGCCTTTGATATCAGTGACCCTGCCTTTAAGTGCTGCTGTTTCAGCAGCAGATGAATTTACAGGATAAAGGATAGATGAAAACAATAAGAAAAAAACAAGTAATAATATCAAGTAATTAAGAACTTCCTCTTTTTTCATTTTATTGCCCCACTTGTATCAATCAGCTTCCTGAGATACGGTTCGTAAATTACCTTCCCGATCCCGGCCTCTTTTCTGCCATCGAAGATCATGCTCTCAGGCACTCCAGTGCCCCAATAGTTTTCCCGGGCATCAATATCCTCATCATTAAAATCACCGACCCTGATATTGTAATCGCTGTTTTCATGGATGTTGTTTTTCTTTATGGTCAGCCCGCTGCCCTTTTCCCTCACAAATATACCTGTTTCATTACCTGTTATATTATTTTCTGAAATAACGGCATTGCCCCTATAAGCCCGAATACCGATAGTATTGCCGCTAAATAAAGAACGTTTGATTTCAGCAGGGCCACTCCTGAACCTAAGGCCGCCATAATTATTCCTGAACCTGCACCCATCAACCTTAAGGTTTGTAAAGTGGCTGTGAATCCCCCATGTGGCATATTCAAAATCACAGTTCAAAAACATACTGTCAGTTGCGTGCTCAAGCAATATCTCATCCCAGTCAGAAGCGTCTTCCTTACTTATGGAAGTGAATGTTATTCTCGAATCCTTCTCTCCTACAGCATTAATTTTGCCATTTACTTTAAGCCCTGCACCTTTTGAAAATAACACTTTTACGCCAGGAGCAATTAAAAGATCAACGCCTGAATGCACAACAACGCTGTCCGGCAGAAAAATACTGCCACGCCAGAGTGTGTCTGTAATGACCTCTTTCAAAGGCCAGGCAAATACCAAAGGGTTTTCTTTTACCTGAGAATATATGACACTTCCCCTTGCCGGATCATCATCTTTATCACAAATTACCTGTTTTGGGTCAATGCTGCCAAACCAGTTTGCCGGTGCATTAATATCAGCCTTGCCTTCAAGATCAATATCACAGGCTCCGTTCTTTAAGATATTATTTTCAGTTATCATCCCTTCAAATGATACTATTCCTATACCTCTTTCCCCATTATCCGATATCTGGTTCCCCTTAATTAATGCCCTTGAATCTTTTATAGTTACCCCGCTTATGCCATTACCCTGAATATAATTCCCTGAGATATCAATATTGTCTGTAACTCTAATCGATATCCCTGTCTCGCTGTTCCCTGAAATAATATTGCGCTTGAAATTTCCATATACTGAATCCGAGACCATAAGGCCGTATCTGTTGCCAACAAAGAGATTCTCCTCGACAACAGGTACGCCTTCTCTTATTCTCAATCCTTCTTTGAGATTGCCGAGGATCTTATTGCCTCGCGCTGCAAACTTCGAACGGAAAAAATTAGCACCATGCTGATTGCTAGAAACATTATTATTGACAAAAACGATCTCGGAATCCCTTGCCTGAATACCGCTTTTGTTCTTATAAAAAAAAGAGCCGGAAATCTCAACTGCTGATTCCTGAAATTGAACCCCCCTGTAATTATTTCTTAAAACAGCCCCCTTTACCGCAACATTCGAAAAATGGAAATGAAGCCCTCTGTATGCATCTTCAATTTGGCAATACTCTATGAGGTTCTGAGCGCCGTCGCTGGTCATTATGTTGATACTGTCCCAATCACCAATGTCTTTCTGTTTCTCTGCTGACCTGAATATGATAGGATTCTCAGGCGTACCCTTGGCAATAAGTACCCCCTGTACCATAAGTCCGTTTTCACCTATACCATCGCTGTTCGTATCTTTTTTCCTGAACTCAATAACAGTGCCGGGCATTATTATCAGCCTGCTCCCTTCAGGTACTCTTATAATGCCGTTGATCTCAAGCCTGCCCTGCCATACTGTATCGCCCAATAAAACTTCATCTCTGTAACGCCTGCTTAATTCCTTTTTGTCTGACTTATACTCTTTTATAGAACCATAATTTTTGACCTTATATGTATAGATATCTTTTTTGCTATTATCTTTAATGATATTGCCTGCTGTCTCTGCTTTTACATCCCCAAGATAAAAGAGGCCATATTCATTTTCCTTTAGGATTGCGCCCTTCATGCTCACCTTCGTCTTTTCTGCCTGCACTACAACACCGTATCTGTTTTTTCTTAATACAGAGTCTTTTATCTCCAGTCTGCCTTTTATTAAATATATGCCGGTTTCAGCTTTACTGATCCTGCATGATTCGAGGTGCGCTTCCCCTCCGTCT
>MHDW01000045.1:12140-14467 GCA_001803645.1 Nitrospirae bacterium GWC2_42_7
TACAAGTCAGTTTCAGGCATTTCTTCGTCTTTTGCAGTAAAAGAAATCGGCAAGGCTTCTGTGCCTTCTGCTCTAAGCGCACCCCGAACTGTTATCTCAGTCAATGGAGACATATATTCAGGATCTGTTTTTGTACTTTCAGAATGTGAGATATGGATTTTTGTGCCTGCTTTAATTGTCAGGACAACACCCTGAGGGACAAGGATGTCTTCGGTTACTGAAACCTCACCTGACCATACGGTGTTTGTTTTTAAAACATCTCCGGCAGCAGATGAAGAGATCCCGGCAAAAGAAATAAGACATAGAATGACTCTGAATATTGTATTTACTACCCTTTGATTATTCAAGAAAAATCAGCCTCCGAATGAACTAAAAAGATGTTTAATTATAACACAAACCATCCTGCTATCTTAATTTGCCGGAGGTAAATGCCAGTAAGAATCGTGGGTTTTTGCTTGCTGATTGAACAAAAAAAACAACTAAGCCTTAGTGACTTAAAACATCACGGGAACATGTTGACACCTCAGAACTTTATAGCTTAAAATTAAACATAAGAAATTTAGTGCTAATAAAAATATTCTATAAAGCAAAGGGGATAAAATGAATTTTGTCAAAGCGATTTTGATAGTCCTGATAGCGGTTGTTTTTGCAGCCGTTGCAATGGATGTTGCTCATTCGGCAATACGTGTATTTGAAGGCAAAGGCCAGGGCAAGGTTATTTACAGCGGAGATTCCCATAGAAAACTGGGGTTTGTATGTACGGACTGCCACCCAAAGATATTTGGCCAGGAGTTAGGCAAAGCCGAGGTAAGCTGCGGGAAAGATTTTGAAACAGGTAAATACTGCAGTGCATGTCATAACGGCACAAAAGCATTTTCTGTCAAGGATCCGGCAAACTGCGCCAAATGCCATCAGAAATGACCTTATTTGATGACAACTTTAGGAGGGGTATAATGAATAATGTTGTAAGGACTTTACTGTCAGTTTTAGTTGTTATTTTTATTGCCGGGAACATTTACGCTGCAGAAAAAGCAGACACCGATGCAATCTTTAGGGACCCTGCCACTGGAATGGAGTTTGTCTTTGTGAAGGGCGGGTGTTATCAAATGGGTGATGCTTTTGGAGACGGAAATTCAAATGAAAGACCCTTGCATGAGGTTTGCGTGGATGATTTTTATATAGGAAAATACAAGGTGACTCAAGGGCAGTGGCGCGCAATCATGGGAAGCAATACATCAAAGACCTCGTCCTGTGGAGATGATTGCCCTGTTGAGGTCGCTCCCTGGAAAGATATGCAGGATTTTATTACCAAACTTAACAACAATGCAAAGGCCGGCAAATATCGCCTGCCTACAGAGGCTGAGTGGGAATATGCAGCGAGGAGCGGAGGCAAAAAAGAGAAATATTCCGGCGGCAATGACGTTGACAAGGTTGCCTGGCACATATCCAATTCCAACAGCAAAATGCATCCGTCAGGCACAAAAGCGCCGAACGGACTGGGCATATATGATATGAGCGGAAATGTGTGGGAACGGTGTCAGGACTGGTATGATGAAAATTATTACAACCATAGCCCGAAAAACAATCCTGCTGGGCCTGATAGCGGCTCAACACGAGTGGTCCGCGGCGGCTCATGGAGAAACAGTTCCTGGTTCTCTCGTTCATCTTTTCGCGGCAGGTACTATCCCGGCGACATGGAGAACACCGACGGGTTCCGGCTCGTCATGACAAAATAGATCAAAAGCTGACCTGTGCGATAATTGCCGGCATTAATGCTGCTTATAGACAAGTTTTAAAGAGGTGGATATTGATTAAGACATTAAGAACGGTTTTTTTAGTTTTAACCGTTCTTTTTATTGCCGGAAATATTTACGCTGCCGATGTTGCAGATGGCATATCATTCAAAGAGCCAAACATTGGAATGGAGTTTGTCTTTATAAAGGGAGGGTGTTATCAAATGGGCGAAACCTTTGAGGACAGCAACCCTGATGAGAAACCTGTCCATGAAGTATGTGTGGATGATTTTTACATGGGCAAGTATGCTGTAACTGTCGGTGAGTTCAGAAGTTTTGTAAATAGTGCGGGGTATAAAACAGAAGCTGAAAAAGGAGACGGATGTTATTGCCGTACGGACAATTTTTGGAAAAATGACACCAGCGCAAATTGGCGTAATCCCGGCTTTCAGCAAGATGAAAAGCATCCTGTTGTCTGCATTTCATGGAACGATGCCGTGGCATTTATCAAATGGATCGGAGCAACCGAGGAAACTTTCCGTCTTCCAACAGAGGCAGAGTGGGAATATGCAGCAAAGAGTGGTGGCAAGCTAG
>MHDW01000045.1:14493-15899 GCA_001803645.1 Nitrospirae bacterium GWC2_42_7
GCCACATCCAGCAGGACAGAAAAAGCCTAATGGACTTGGGTTGTATGATATGAGTTGTAATGTAGGACAGTGGGTAGAGGACTGGTATGATAAAGATTATTACAATATAAGCCCCCGGAATAATCCAACTGGTCCAAGTTCCGGGGAACAACGCGTGCTTCGAGGCTGCGCCTGGTATGATGATGCTGTAGGTTCGCGTGCAACGGCCCGCAATAAATTCGCTCCTGGCAACAGAGGCAACGCCCTGGGTTTCCGCCTGGCAAGGAACAAGTAGCTCAAAAGGTGATGACAATTTGATCTGTCAATCTTCATCCAAGGAGACAATGATGAACAAAACAACTAAGGCATTTCAGATGCTGGTTTTCACAGCTTTGCTGACACAATTATTTATGACCGGAGTTTGGGCTGATGAAAAACCTGTAATAAAAGCTGCAAACAAGATCGCTGTCCTTGATTTTGAGGCAAGGTTCGGACTTAAAAAAGAAACAGCCGAGGCTTTTTCCGAGGCGTTAAGGCAAGAGGTCCGAAAAAACAGTACCTATGAAGTTCTGGACCGCGAAACAACAAATAAACTGCTGGCCGGACAGAGGTGCGATCTATCAACCTGTACTACAGGGGATTGTTTTAAAGATATGGGGCAATCTCTCGGCGTGAGCAAAATTGTGACCGGTGTAGTAAGTGCTTTCGGAAGTGTGAGCTGGAATATGTCATTCCAGTTAATAGATACTTCTACAGGGAAAATGGAGAATGTTGCCGAAGACGAGTGCAGGTGCAGTATTGAGAAGATGTTTGAGCTTGGCCAGATGAATGTAACCAGACTCCTTAAAGGCGTTACTACTCCCGCAATATCGATTACAGCAAAACGTTCAGATGTAAATAAGGTCTTGTCCGGGACTGATTTTATCCCTGTCAAGGGCGGCTGTTTTAAGATGGGAGATATATTCGGGGACGGCTTTGATGATCAAAAGCCTGCACACGAAGTATGCCTCGACGATTTTTATATGGGAAAGTACGATATTACACGAGGAGATTTCAGAAAATTTGTTGAGGCCACCGGTTATAAGACAGAAGGAGAAGAAAGCGGAGGATGTTTCTATCTGCAGTATGCCCAATGGTTCATGGACATTAACAAAATATGGGCCAACCCCGGTTATCCGCAGGACGACAATCACCCTGTGGTCTGCGTTACTTACAGGGACGCCTCAGCTTATGCCAACTGGCTATCAAAACAAACAGGTAAGGCCGTTCGTCTGCCGACAGAAGCAGAATGGGAATACGCGGCAAGAAGCGGGGGCAAGGACTATATGTACAGTTGGGGTACCGGCAGTCCTTCAGGGAACATAGCAGACGAGTCTGCAAAAAAGGTGTATCCTGGAAAAAGCATATTGGAGGGATATGATGACGGT
>MHDW01000046.1 GCA_001803645.1 Nitrospirae bacterium GWC2_42_7
TCTCCCCTGGCGGGAGAGGACAGAGGAGAGGGGGATTTGCCTATGAACTCCTTAGTAACTATTGATTCGATGTCCGGTATTGAGCCGACCGGTATATGTGGATCAGGAATGGTCGATCTTGTTTCTGAAATGTTCTCATCAAAAATAATAGATCAGGCAGGGAAATTTTCAGGTCCTGAAAAAGGAGTAATTGAAAAAAACAATGAAAAGGCATTTCTTCTTTATAAGTCCGACAAAACAGAACTTATACTGACTGAAAGGGAGATACAGAATTTTCTGCTCTCAAAAGCAGCAATGTTCGCATTCCTGTATGTATTTGTAAGATCAGTCGGCCTGTCATTCAGAGAGATAAATAAGGTCTTCATTTCAGGTGCGCTCGGCTGCGGAACAAATCTCGATAATGCTGTTAACATCGGCCTTCTTCCGGACATGCCAAGAAATAAATTCATTCCATTAGGCAACTCTTCACTCGCCGGTGCGGAAATGGTATTATTTGACAGGAGTTTAATTAAGGAGATAGACAGTATTGCATCCAAGATCACCTATCGTGAAATGAATGAAGACAATGAACTCATGAATGTCCTTCAGGGTGCGATGTTCATTCCACATACAGATCCGGAGCTGCTTAAAGGATGAAATAGTTTTGACAAAATCGCAAAAAGAAATACAACCCACCCCACTGCCCTCCCAGGAGGGGACCTTATTTTATTCTCTTTTAAGATAAGTACAAGTTGTATTAAGTTTCCTGTGATGCCGGTTCTAAAAGTCCCCTCTTGGGAGGGGTGCAGGGGTGGGTTTCTTCTTGATTTCAAGAAATATATTTTATAATTTCAGAGATAATCTCTCTGACTGAAAGGCGGTCATCCATGAACGGGCTTACAAAAAAAAGATCAAAAAAGGCAGGACTTCCACCAGGAAGTCTGATCCATATAGGCGATAAAAAATCCGATGTAGTAAAAATCACGATAATAGATTATGATGCTAACGGATTTCAGGAAAAAGAAGTCAGCACGATCGAGGAATGTTTTATATTCAGGGACAATCCTTCTGTTACATGGATAAACGTTGAAGGTATCCATCAGGTCGAAATACTCGAAAAACTCGGCAGCTGTTTTGGACTGCATCCTCTCATTCAGGAAGATATCCTGAATACAGACCAGCGGCCAAAGACCGAGGATTACGGCAGTTATCTCTATATTGTTCTTAAAATGCTTGGCTACAATAATAAAAAAAATGGGATGACGACTGAACAGGTAAGCCTGATCTTCGGCAGGAATTTCGTAATATCGTTTCAGGAGGGGATTGAAGGGGACCTCTTCGATCCCATAAGAGAAAGACTTCGAACAGACAAGGGACGAATACGAAAGATGGGCCCGGATTATCTTGCTTATTCTTTGCTGGACTCGATCATAGACAACTATTTTCTTGTGCTCGAAAAACTCGGGGAAAAGATAGAATTACTCGAAGACGAACTGGTTGCAAACCCCGTGCAAAAAACACTCCATTCAATCCATGCCATGAAGAGAGAACTGATCTTCCTCAGAAAATCCGTATGGCCTTTGAGAGAGGTAATATCCGGCCTTTCGAAAAGCGAATCATCCTTGATCGTGGATTCAACAAAAATATATCTGAGAGATATATACGACCATACGATCCAGGTGATCGACACAATAGAAACCTTCCGTGACATGGCAACAGGAATGCTTGATATTTATCTGTCGAGTACAAGCAACAGGCTGAATGCGGTAATGAAAGTCCTTACTGTAATAGCTACGATATTCATGCCTCTTACCTTCATTACCGGGATTTATGGGATGAATTTCAAATATATGCCGGAACGTGAGTGGGAATGGGGTTATCCTGTGGTTTTGCTTGTAATGATAACCATCGCTGCTGCAATGCTTGTTTTCTTCAGAAAAAAGAAATGGTTACAAGGAATGATGTATCAGAAAAATATAAAATAAATCTTTTATATCAGCTTTGATCATCCATTTCACGGGCTTCATCCTTCAAAAGCCTTTTGCCGCCCAGAAACCTTTTTAAATAATATGGTTTATCGAGGTTGTCTATAGCAACTTTTTTCCCTTTTGATGAGGCATGAATAAAAAGATTATTGCCGAGATAAATGCCTACATGCGACGGAAATGACGCATAAGTCCTGAAAAAGACAAGATCACCGACTGACAATTCGTTCTTTGCTACAGATTCACCTTCTGAGAATTGCTCTCTCGCTGTCCTCGGCAATTCTACTCCGAGCAAACCATAGACCTTTTTTACATAGGCTGAGCAGTCTATTCCGAGGATGCTATTGCCTCCAAATTTATAAGGTATATTGACAAGCTTTTTTGCGAATTCAACAAGTCTGCTTGTTTTGCTTTTTTCAAGAGATTCTGAAGACTCTGCCATCTTGTTGATCTCTTCCTCAAGTTTTTTTGCAAGTTCTTCTTTGTTAATTATTGTATCGTCAGGAGCAGCCTTTTCTTCCAAAAAAAGAACCTGCCCTATGCGTAGAGACGGCGTTTCCATTTCATTTATTTCCATCAGTTCCTCACCATCCAGATCAAATCTCTTCGCTATCTTCCAGATATTATCACCCTTTCTGGCTGTATATGTCCTCGGCCCTTCCTGCTTCAGCAGAAGCTTCTGCCCTATTTTCAATCTTGAATATCTCAAATGGTTCATTTCTTTTATTTCTGCAACAGTTACAGAATATTGCTTTGCAATAACAGAAAGAACTTCCCCCTTTTTTACAGTATGATAAAGGGACTTATCAGAAGTAGAAGATACCTGTAAAATGGTTTTTTCTTTGATGTTCTTGGAATTATCAGAAATTTTATTTGAAGTAGATGTTTTTTGCTCTTTAATATTTATTGTCTTCACCTGCATGTCCGTACTATCACTGACAGGCAATAGAATTTTATTTCCGGGTTTTAATTTACTTGATGAAAGATCGTTGACTTTCTTAATGTCCTGAACACTTACATGATATTTCTTCGCTATATTATAAAGATTGTCGCCCTTCTTGATCGTATATTCAGTATTGCCGTATGCAGCAGAAACCGAAAAGAACAGCATAATTAATAATGAACAAACCATTAGCAGGCTACGAAGAATAAAGTCCGTCATTCCGGCTTGTCCGGAATCTTTCTTGAAAAAAAATTCCCGACGCGCTTTGCTTGCGGGAATGACAAAGAAAAAATCTATTCCCGATGCTCTTATGCTTTTTATCATGCAGCCTCTTCCCGCGCAAGCTCTTTAAGTGTCGGCAGTTCGGACAATTCTTTCAAACCGAAATACTGAAGAAATTCCCTTGTTGTACCGTACAGCAAAGGTTTGCCGGGAACTTCCTTCCTGCCGAGTATCTTAACAAGCCTTCTGTCAAGAAGGGTTTTGACAACACCATCTGAATTCACACCTCTTATCTGTTCCAGTTCAGCCTTTATGATAGGCTGGTTATATGCGATTATAGCCAGTGTCTCGAGCGCAGGCAGAGACAGTTTGTTTGATGCACTTGTGCTTTTAAGCTTTCTGACCCACTGCGCATAGGAAGGATTTGTCACCATCTGGTAGCCGTTGGCTATTTCTACAATATGAAGCCCGCTGTCTCTTTCCTTATAGTCTTTGATCAAGTCATCGAGCAGCTGTTTTAGTTCAACCTCAGGCATCTCGGAGATATTCTTCAATACAGTAAGAGCAACAGGTTCACCTGAGACAAAAAGAAGCGCCTCAACTAAAGATTTCTTTTCTTTAATCTCCATAATATCAACGTAAATAATACCAGAAAATACCCTTAAATACAAAAAATAAGATTTCTAACCTGCATAATTCATGAATTTCACTGATACAGGAAAAAAAATTACTTGAATGTATAAAAACTAAAGTTACAGATAATGGCACAGTATCAGGAAAAAGTAGATTATAAATCCCTTACAACTTGAGGATTTCAAAAAATATTTTAGCTGTATTTGAGAAATGCACAACTGTCTTATGAATAATATGGGCTAAAGCAGAACTTCATTCAGCAGGCCATTCTTCATCTGAACCTGTCTTTGGGCCTGTCTTGCCAGATCAAGGTTGTGAGTTATGAAGATAAAAGTGACCCTCTTTTCCCTATTCAATCTTTTGAAAAGGTCCATGATCTCGGCCTCTGTTTCCTCATCAAGGTCTCCTGTAGGTTCATCTGCCAATATAACTTCAGGGTTATTTATTAAAGCCCTCGCAATAGCAACCCGCCTCTGCTGCCCCCCTGAGAGCTGTGAAGGGTATGCATCCGCCTTGTCGCCGATCCCGACCATATCAAGGTATTGTTCCGCCTTCTTAATATTATCCCCTAACCCTTTTTTACTGAAAAGTCCGGGCAGAATGACATTTTCTTTTACTGTAAGAATAGGCAACAGACTTGCAAACTGAAACATAAAACCGATCTTCTCACTCCTGTACTCTGACAATTTATCATCATTTAATGAACAGATATCCATACCGTCATATACCACACTGCCTGATGTAGGCCCGATTATTCCGCCAATGATAGAGAGCAGGGTTGTCTTGCCTGATCCCGAATGTCCCACTATCGACACAAAATCCCCTTTATCGATCTTAAGAGACACATTATCAACAGCATTAATGGATATATCACCAATGGCATAGGTCTTTGATATGTCTGCAATCTCTATCTGTGACACGTCATTCCTCTTTGATCGCCAGCAGCGGTTCCATCTTTTTGATTCTGTTAATCGGCAAAAGAGCGCCTACCATGCAGATACCTGTGCCTGAAAGAAAACTCACAACAGAGATAGAACTGCGTTCCAAAACAGTTAAATCAGAAGATAAATCTTTTAAAATCATAAAACTTTTTGCTGCAAAAAATGAAAATGTTGTCCCGGATATAATGCCGACAATACCGCCTATGCTGCCGATGACCAGCACTTCCAGAAAATAGATCTTTACAATATGTGATTCCTTTGCGCCAATGGCCCTCATGATCCCCACTTCCCGGGACCTTTCATTGGCAATGGCAGAAAAAACTGTCCACACCAGAAAGACGGAGAGTATTGACGCAAGCATCACAGTCATTGAGAATATACGACTAAAATCCCTCAGGGTATTTATAAGATCTTTACCAATATCCCTTCTCGACATCGTGTCCGTTTCTACGATCGTATCTTCGACCTCGCCCGCTACCAGATAAGGATCATAGCCCTTTTCAACCCTTGCAAAAATAGCGGATATCTGACCCGGCTTCAGATCAGACTTTCCTTTTTTCATGATATCTTCGATATTCTCTTCATCTATAAAGATCGCGGTATCAAGCCCTGTCCCTGTCTTATCGAGAACACCCACCATTTTAAACATATTCCCGAAAAGCACGCTGTCCACCTCAGTAAGCCCGATCTTTATATTAAAAGCGGACTCGTGACCGACAATGGCCTCGCCTTTATTCAGTCTTCTCCCCAGTTCTTTACTAAGCCATGGTTTTATTACAAAATCAGTATCCTGATTGAACGCAATAACAAGGGTCTCAGGCACATCACAGCAGGAGCCCACTATAGTCACTAAATAAGTCTGGTATGTCACATCGCTTATACCTTCTATATTCTTTACCCTGTCGACAATACTCTTATCCATGAAAAAGGTCTTGACCTTGTTTTCGAGCAGCACATCCTCTGCCGCCCCTCTTGAACCTGTAGGCACTATAAGCAGATCAGCTCCAAGCCGGTCAGAAGCAGTCTTTATGCTCGAATCAACACGCCTTACAAAAGACAGCACAAAAAGAATAGATGCCACCAACAGTCCAATTGCAATGATCAGCACTCCTGTTCTGAAAGGCTTTCTTCTCAGGTTTCTTAGCGCAAGCGTAAATAAAGTAAATTCTCTAAACATTTATATATTATAGAGTATCAGGAGATATTCTATCTATGCGGCCGAAGCCGCATAGATAGAATTCTAAAAAAGAGGGTTACTTCTTCCAGTTGGCGTCTAAGCCGCAGAGAACCGCATTTTTATCGCCTTTGCCCATGCCCTTATGGCAATCGAAACAAACTGAAACCGACTTGCCTACAAGTTTCTTGGCATTGACATCATAGAGTGCAAGCACACCATCGGTAACTTTTAACGCTTTGCCTTCTTTGTCCATAACAGGCTTGCCTTCAGGATCACATCCTGATGTATCTGAGGTTCTAAGTGTAAGGAGCGCATATTTTCCGTCAGGAGAAGGCATTGAATCATGGTTTTCACCATATGCCGGTTTTGTCATTTTCTCATCAACAATCTTGAGATTAGAAGCATCGAGAAGATAGAACCTGTCGCCGCCTGCCTGGAATATTAACTTGTCGTCTGTGCTGAAATACTGCCTGAAGGTAATGGTCTTTGAAGGCTCGCCTGTCAGTGTGGTTTTATAAAGCACTTTCCATTTACCGTTGTCAAGCGCAGCATTGTCTACCATGATCAGGTCCTGTTTTCCGTTCATCTTGCCGTCTTCGCCCTTCATGGTGACCGCAACCAGGAATTTTTTCATATCGTTTGAATTTACGCCGTGGACAAACATATAGGTGCCGGCCTTATATCCTATATCGCTGATGAACATCCTGTGCTTTTTTTCAAGGGTCTTTTTGTCAAGTACATCGATATATCCCTCGCTGCCCATAAATATCGGCATATAGTTGTTTTTCGACTGACCTGAAGCGCAATAAAGCGGGCCAGTTTTGCCGGGAGCCCTTGGATCCGGGTCCATCGCTACATCCTTTATTACATCACCGGTCTTCAGGTCTGATTTGCCTACATGCTGTTTTCCCTTATCGTCAAGGGCATAAGTAGACCAGAACAATACGTTGCTGTCATTACTGTCAATACGGGCATCATGGGTCTTATGTGTAACCGTAGTTCCAATATTGACCATATCAAGATCACCGTTAATTTTGATCGGATTTTCAGTGTTATTCGGGTCAACCGTTACCTCAGCCTTTGCAAAATGTCCGCCGTGCCCTGCAACATAAACAGTGGTATTGTATGCCTTTGCAGCATTGACAACAGAAGTATTTGAATCAAAAGCAGTGAAAGCCAGATATCCGCCAAAAGCAATGGATACTATCAAAGCAACAAACAGTATTTTTTTCATAAATTCTCCCCTTTCATCTTTTTTATTTTTCTCTTTGTATCAATCCTTTTCCTAACTACAATTAAGAACTACCTCAACTACCACCTCCCTTTTGTAATAAATAAGCTTCTTTCTATGTCTTTAAACTAACATTCGCCTTTTTAAGTAGTCAACTTCAAATTAAAATTTTAGAAATACTTGTTTTCCTCATTAACAGCATAAACAGCATCTTATACACCCACTATCTTACAAGTCTTCATTATTTTTGCCAAGCTTTAATTTGATAAAACCCTGTAGCTTGCTACAGGGTTTTATCTGTCATTGCGAGTATTTCAACCCCTGAAACGGAGGGGAATCTTTCTACAAGAAACTTGTCCTCTGAATGGGTGGGTGATATGCTAAGCGGTGGGAGTTTCTTAGGAGCGAAGCGAAGCAATCTCTTGTTTTGGGATTGTTTCAGGATAAAGCTCCTCGCAGGACGTGTACTATCTGTATTTGTTTTGATACCCTGTGGCTTGCTACAGGGTTCATCATTCTCCGTGAAGTTTGCTGGCTTTCATAATTATACTGGGGCTTGTAATAAACAAAACAATCTTATAAACTTTTCATCAATAAATACAAAAAAGAGGTGCCTTATGGAAAAATGGAGATGTACAGTCTGTGGATATATTTACGACCCTGCAGAAGGAGACCCTGACAGCGGGATAGCACCGGGAACTTCTTTTGAAAATATTCCAGAGGACTGGCACTGCCCTGTATGCGGCGCACCAAAAAGCGACTTTGAGAGATATTAAAGCGGAAAAGGCATTCAGCAGAGACTTAACCAACTTAATTCGTGAATTTCTCAGATGCGGGGAAAAAAATACTTGAATGTATAAGATCTGAAATTACAGACAATGACACATTGTTAGGAATACGAAGATTATAAATCCCTTACAACTTGAGGATTTCAAGA
>MHDW01000047.1:0-12922 GCA_001803645.1 Nitrospirae bacterium GWC2_42_7
CCCATCATATAATCTTTTTGAATATTTTCTGCTACTATTAATGACACGGTTAACTCCTTTTTTGAAAGCCCTGCTCCGGTTCACAACAGGGTCTGCAATGTTATATTACCTTCTCCAGCCGAACTACGCGGGGATGCCTGCGCTGTCCCTGAGGATAAGAATTATCTCCCTTTTTCACTTCAGCAGCAATAATGGCTGGCTGGCCTGACATAGAGACCTTTGAGCCTTTCACGTCAAGAGGGAATGTGAGTGCCGGCATTTCCGGACAACTCCTTTTCCTCAAGAATATATTTAATGCTCACATCTATATCCTTTCTCAGTGAATTGTAGACTGAGCAGTATTTTTCATGAGAAAGCGCAACTGCACGATCGATCTTTTTGCGGTTCAGGTCCTTTCCTGCAATATGAAGGACCATTTCTATTTTCTTGAAGAATTGAGGAGGAGTTGCATTCCTTTCTCCGTTAATGTCCATCCTGAAACTCTCGAAATCCATCTTCATCTTCTGAAGAAACATCACAACATCAATTCCCATGCACCCGGCAAGGCTCAAAAGAAGTGAGTCTGTTGGTTTGCATCCCCACTGGACATGAGCGTCAAAATCTATTTCATATCCTTCCTGTGTTCTGCCGGAAAATATCAGATCCTTGTCCCATTTTAAGGTAGCTTTCGATAAAGGATTGATCTTTTCCTTATATCCCTTTAAATTATCTTTTAATTCTTGTTCTTGTTCACTCACTTAATATAACCTCCTTTTGTTAGTCTTGATCTGTTCAGAACGTCAAGCCCTCGCGTTCAAGAAGCATCTCACCTAAAAAAGAACCCGGCTTCACCTCTGCATTTGATAACAGCTCGACCTTATCAAGTTCATAGTGTTTTACACATGAGGCACAGATATAGAACTTTACGCCAAAATCTTCTGTGAGGGTCTTTATCAGATCCGCGATCGGAGAGAATTCATCTTTTTTCTGCCAAGTCAGTGTTTCCGCAAACCCCTTTTTTGCGAGCAATGCCCCGCTGTCCATTAAAAAAAAGTCCAGGGTAATATCAAAAGCTTTCATGTTCGTCGCAAGCTGTAATGCACCTGCTGCTTTATCAGGATTTTCATGCGATTGAGTAATTATAAAAACAAATTTCTTTTTTTCTGCCATTGTGGTCTCCTTCTTATTCTCTATTTAATTAAAAAATATTAAAAAGCAAAATTTCCTGCAATAACAATATACAAACCGAAAGCGATAAGTATGCTGCCTGTCAGATACCGTATAACAGCTTCATGTCTGGCAATTGCCTTAATTCTGCGCTGGAATAAATGGGAGGAGTAGGCAATAATAAGCATCGGAACCGCGAAACCTATTGAATAGAACCCGAGGAGTATAACTCCTTTAGCTATTTGACCGCTCGTTCCAACCATCGCAAGAATGCTTGACAGCATCGGCCCGATGCAGGGAACCCATATAACGCCAAGCGCCATGCCGAGAATCATGCCGCTGAACCTGCCCTCTGATCTCACCTGAATGTTCGAAAGTCTGTAAAACCGCTTGAATATGCTTATGTCAAAAAGGACCATTATGCCCATAATAAGGATAATCAGGCCTCCGGCCTGTTCTATCAGTCTTGTGCGGCCGATAAGTAGTTCACCGAACAAAGAAGATATGGCGCCCATGGCCATGAATGTTATTGATAGTCCGGAGACAATAAGCAAAGGACGGAGGCGGTCTTGCCGTTCTGCTCCTGCTGCAATGACCGGAATTACCGGAAGCACGCATGGAGAAAGCACACTCGCCAGTCCTGCGCTTACAGCAAGTAAAATGTTTATAAAGCTGAACTCCATCATTTTATGCTGTCCAGAGCTTGCGTCAGAGTTTCGTAGCTTTGTATGCCAGGCGGAAAAAGACGACTGATCTTGCCGCTTTTATCAACAAGCACCAGTGACGGCAGGCTCCTGATTCCGTAATCGTAAAAGGCCTGCTGATCCTCAGGCTTTGCAGTACTCACATAGGCTATATTGAAATTACCGCCCTTGTCCTTATGAAGCTTCTGAAGAATCATGTTCTGCTCTTTGCAAGGCCTGCCAAACGGATTGATAAAAAATACGACTGTCTTTTTGCCTGAGCCAAATGCCTGTTTAAGCTCCGGGGTGCTTAGCGGGGCTGGGGTGCTGCCTGAGCCAGGCCACGCCTGTACTGCCAAAAGCAAAATCGCTGTCAGAGAAACCAAAATCACTTTACTTCTCATCTCTTACGCTCCTTGTTAAGTAGATTCTAAATATAACAACCTTAAGGCTAAAACTAAACCCTCAAAATCCAAATCTCATTATTTGCTTTGTGTTTGACTAATAGCCGTTTTTTTCTTAGCGCCTTTTTCAGGACATTTTTCAATTCTCAATGCCTTGCCTTTTAAGAGGCATTCAGCTATTTTTTTGTGCGCATCATTTAATATCCTGCCGAAAGTTGCACGGGATATCTTCATCCTTTTTGCCGCATCCTCGTGATAAAGCCCCTTATAGTCTGAAAGCCGCACAGCTTCAATCTCATCCATATTGACTGACAGCTCCTCAAGATCACAGAGGGGTATGCCTCTTGGCTTGAAATATGTAGAATTAGGCTTGCACCTGACACATCTGCATTTCTTTGGTCTGGACATTCTATTCAGCCGCTTTATTTAATTTTTATTGTCTGGAACAGGATCTGCGCTGATTGTATTTTAATGAGCGCAACCGCCTTTATTGCCATGGCCGCTGCATGTATGCTGCACCATAAACTCAGAAAGGGCCTGAGACTTGAACATTTTGATATTTTCAGCAATGCTCGAGGCCTGGGGCTGATAAACTTTTATGCCCGCATGGTTGAGCTTGTTCAGAGCGCCTGCGCCTATGCCGCCGACAATTACTGCGTCCACACTGTGGCCATCAAGCGCCTTAAGAGGACTGCATCCCCCATGCGCGTGGTGCTGATCATTGTTGTTTATAACAGTTGTGCTGTCTGTCTCTGTGTCGATTATGACAAAGGACGGAGCTGACCCAAAATGGTTATAGACTTCGCTGTTGATACCATTATCAGATTTGACCGGAAAACATATTTTCATCGTAAACCTCCATAAATTTAGTTATGAGCATATGCTTATAATAAAAGAACGGGGCGGACGCTGTCAAGTTATAATTTTAGTTAGCTTCGCTGGAGGCCATTCATCTCAGGATATTACGCATGCAGATAATGCCTTTGTATAAACTTCTCTGTCTTCACAGCGATGAAGACTACAGAAAACAAAACAAGAGTAAACATCAATTCGCAAAAGGTCTACAATTCCCTGATCACCATCTCTGTCATACAATGCCAATCGAAATCCCTTTTATTTATAATCAGGATAATTCGATGCCTCAAGTGCCGCAATCCTGTCATCAAGATCCGGATGTGTTGCAAACAGGGTTTTCAGACCACTCCTTTTAGCGCCTGATATTCCAAAAGCAGCCATCTTATCAGGCAGATGCGGCTGGCCTATGGACGCCTTTAATGCCTCAAGCGCGCCTGCCATAGGTTTTTTGCCAACCAGCTCTGCAGCTCCACTGTCTGCCCTGTATTCTCGTTTTCTTGAAAAGTAAAAGACGATTATCGAGGCTAAAATGGCAAGGACTATCTCTGCAATAATCGTTGTGATCCAGAAAGCCGGGCCGTGTCCTCTTTCATTCTTAAACACAACCTTGTCAACGGTATGTCCTATAACGCGGGAAAGAAAAAGAACAAAGGTGTTCACCACGCCCTGAATCAGCGCCAATGTGATCATATCACCGTTGGAAGCATGTGCCACCTCATGGGCAAGAACAGCCTTCACTTTTTCCTTGTCCATTTTTCTGAGAAGCCCTGCTGATACAGCAACAAGTGATTTATTCCTGCTCATGCCGGTTGCAAAGGCATTCATATCCTCCGAGGGGAAAATGGCAACTTCAGGCATTCCTATGTTTGACTTTGTTGCCAGTTCAGATACTGTTTTCACAAGCCACCGTTCTGTTTCATTTGCAGGCTCTTTTATAACCTGCGCGCCGGACATCTTCTTTGCCGTCCATTTGGACAAGGCAAGACTTATAAATGATCCTCCCATACCGAAAACAAGCGCAAATATGAGAAGAGACTGATAGTTAAGTCCGTACGCTGTAAGATAAGGCTCTACACCAAAAACCCTCATGGCCGCGCTTAAGACTATCATGATGGCTAAATTTGTAAATAAAAAGTAAATGATTCTGCGCATTTTTTGGCTCCTTTTAATTATGTTATTTCATTTATTCTGTTAAGCCTCAACAGCCTTCTGTCTGCTATTGCGCCGTTTTATAAGTTTCTCGATCTCCACCGCAAAGAAGACTACAGATGACAGGACAATGGTAAACATTAATTCATTAAAGGTCAACGGTTCTGTTTTGAAAATCGGGTTCAGAGCCGGGACGTAAATGGTCGCCATCTGCAAGGCAAAGGTCAATACAACTGCCCCCAGGAGATATTTATTGGTGAATAATCCAATTTTGAACAATGATTCTTTTTCCGATCTTATAGCCAACACGTGGCCCAACTGCGTCAGACAGAGGACTGTGAATACCATAGTCTGCCAATGGGCATGTTCTGTCCTGATAGACCATGCCTGCACAAACAGGACGATTCCACCCATTAAGAGGCCTACCCATATCGCATGAGCGCCGAGTCCGTGGCTGAAGATGCTCTCTTTGGGATGCCGTGGCGGTCTGCTCATGACATCGCCTTCAGCCGGTTCTGCAGACAAGGCAAGGGCGGGAAGTCCATCAGTCACCAGATTGATCCAGAGTAAATGGATAGGAAGAAGAGGTATCGGAAGACCGGCGAGCGGCGCAAGAAAAAGGGTCCAGATCTCTCCCGAGTTTGTTGTTAGGAGATATTTTATGAATTTTCTAATGTTGTCATAGATCTTTCTCCCCTCCCTCACTGCCTTTACAATAGTAGCGAAGTTGTCGTCCAGAAGGATCATATGAGCAGCTTCTTTTGAGACATCCGTCCCGGTAATGCCCATTGCAACGCCGATGTCAGCCCTCTTGAGCGCAGGAGCATCATTAACCCCATCTCCGGTCATGGCAACAAACTGACCCTTATCCTGAAGTGCTTTTACTATTTTTAATTTTTGTTCCGGTGCAACCCTTGCGTATACCCTTATATGCTCAACCCTTTCCTCAAATTCTTCCAATGATAATTTCTCGAGTTCTCGTCCTGTAATGATCGCTTTTGAGTCATCTTCTATGATGCCAAGTCTCCCTGCTATTACCCGTGCAGTGATGGGATGGTCCCCGGTTATCATTACAGGCTTAATCCCTGCTGCCTTACACATGGCAACAGCTTCCCTGGCTTCTTCCCTGGGCGGATCCATCATGCCAGTAAGGCCTAACACCGTAAGGCCGGCCTCAACCTCTTCTGAAGACATATCAGAAGGCAGAGAGTCCCACGTTCTCATTCCAATACAAAGGACCCTGAGGCCATCAGAAGCCATCCTTTCATTCATCCTGTGCATCACCTGACTATCAACTGGACTTAATCCCTCAGATGTTAATATATTCTCAGACTTTTCAATTAGAACATCTGTTGCCCCCTTGGTAAAAGAGATAAATTTGCCGTCAGGCCATTTATGAAATGTAGTCATACATTTTCTATCAGAATCAAACGGAAGTTCTGCAACTCTTGCGAAATTATTTTCCAGAATTTTTTTCTCAAAACCTTGTTGTTTTGCTATATCATAAAGCGCAATTTCTGTTGGGTCGCCTATGACCATGCCGTCAGCGCCCATCTGTGCATCGTTGCTTAAGGCAAGAGCAGTCATGAGAAACTGTAGGGGCGAACCTGTGTGTTCGCCCTCTTTTTTTGGGTAGACACGCAGGTCTACCCCTACATTTAGACCCCCTAATCCCAAATCCCTAACCCCAAATAATTTCCCATCCACATAAATTTCTTCCACAGTCATTTTATTTAAGGTCAATGTGCCTGTCTTATCAGAGCAGATATATGTAACAGAACCCAGTGTCTCAACAGCAGGAAGTTTCCTTATGAGTGCATTCTGTTTTATCAGCTTCTTTGCGCCAAGGGCAAGAGAAATGGTTATAACAGCCGGAAGCGCCTCAGGTATAGCTGCAACAGCAAGGGAAATAGCAGTGAGGAGCATTAACATCGGCTCTTCCCCTCTCATTATGCCAATACCGAAGACAATAGCGCATATTGCGAGAACAGCAAGGGCAAGTTTCTGACCAAAGCTCGCAAGCCGTTTCTGAAGAGGCGTCTTCACCTCTTCTTCTTCCTGAAGCATTGAGGCAATTCTGCCAAGCTCTGTATCCATGCCTGTTGCCACAATGATTCCGGCTCCGCGTCCAGAGGTTACAAAGGTGCCCTTGTATGCGATATTTTTTCTGTCACCCATGGAAAGGTGTTCATCATGCAGTGCTTTGATATTTTTTTCCACAGGCACAGATTCGCCGGTAAGAGCTGCCTCTTCAACCTTAAAGTTAGCAGCCTCAATCACCCTCATATCAGCAGGGACAATTTTCCCTGCCTCAAGCATTACAATATCACCAGGCACAAGCTCAGAAGCTGATATGGTTTCAGGCATGCTGTTCCGCATTACCGTTGCTGCCGGTGCAGCCATTTTTTTGAGGGCAGCCATGGCTTTCTCAGCCCTGTATTCCTGTATAAAACCAACAACCGCGTTCAAAACAACAATGACAATAATAGCAATAGTGTCCGACAACTCGCCGATGAATCCTGAAATGAGGGCAGCAGCAATAAGGATAAGGATCATGAAGTCCTTGAACTGGTCAAGGAACATCATGAAGGGGGTCTTTTTCTTTTTCTCCTTCAATTCATTCGGGCCGTGTTCCAGAAGTCGTTTCTGTGCCTCTTCTGAAGATAAGCCTTTTAAAGACGAGTTCAGTTCTTCAATAACATCCTCAACTTTTTTTTGATGCCAGCGCATACATCTCCCTTATCAAGTTCCTGTGTTATAGAAAACCGGGGCAATTAAGACATTCCCCCGGTTTCTAAAACTGATCACTCAAATTCTCTTAATTATTTTTTAAAAACACTGAACAACTTGTCCAGGCCGCCTTTTTCAAGCTTTGCAACTGCCTCCAGTTCTCCTGCGTCAAGCCAGATACCTTCACACTCAGAACACTTGTCCACCTTTATTTCTTTGTAATCTATCTCGATCAGTTCCATTCCGCACTTGGGACACCTCATGTGATGAAGTTCTTTGAGCTTTTTCTTCTCGTCCGCCTTAAGCTTCTTGTGTTTCTCCTCCTCGATCTTCTTCTTTTTATCAAACTCCACTCTTGCAATGTACTCTGCTTCTCTCTCACTTGGTTTCATTGATGTTTCCTCCTTTTTTGTTTTTACTGAACGTGCTTTTTGCCTTTGTTAATAATATCCTTGCCCAGACAAATTCTGTAGCAAGAATGCCCAGCCCTATTGGTATTACAATTATAGCAGGCCCCGGCAATACAATCATTGCAATGCCTGCCATAAGAATTGTTAAGCCTACTACGGCAATTATAAGTTTCTTTGCCTGCCTGACTGTTCTCAGCATCAACGCAGTCATGATTTAAGAATTTCTTTAAACATACCCCGGCTTCTTGATTTATTCCCATCAGTTATCATTGATATGTTCATCGATTCGCCTGTTCGCTAATTAGCTCGAAAACATCTTCTGACGAATTGTAGTAATATATGCTTCCTGTTCCTATGTTGTAATACCATCCATGGAGATGAAGTGTACCTGTGTTTAAGGCATCCACAACAAAAGGATATGTCTGGATATTATTCAATTGGCAGAGCACGTTTTCCTCTTCCGTGATTCGAAAACGGATTGCCTCAGGCACTTCGTGATAATGCTTTAAAACAATTTCCTTCACGGAACCAGCCAAATGAAGCCATTCTCTTAAATGTGGCATATTATTAAATTCCTTTTCGTCCCTGTACAGCGCTTGCATTGCTCCACAATCGGAATGACCGCATATGATGATATCCTTTACCCTCAAGTCCAGCACCGCAAACTCGATTGCTGCTGCTACACTGTTCTTGTCCTTGATGGCAGCATATGGTGGAATAATGTTTCCGACATTTCTTACTATGAAAAGCTCGCCGGGCCTGCTCTGGGTAACAAGGTTCGGATCAACCCTTGAGTCTGCACACGTTATAAAAAGGACCTCCGGCGACTGTCCTTCTGACAGCCTGCGGAAAAAATCCTCTTCATTTCTGAAATACGACTTCTGAAAATTCCATATACCTTTATATAGTCTGTCCATTGCATGCCTCATCGAGTTAACAAAAACCAAAAGACCTTTATCACGAAAATATGTCTCCGTGATAAAGGTCTTGCTTATTAGTTTTACCTAACCAGTGGTACCGGATTTTTAGGCCGTGTTGACGATAGCCACTGTCTTAGCTACTCCCCTTTACTGTTTTTACATTATCAGAAATATGCATTGTTGTCAAAAAAACTTATTAAAGCAATAAACGTCTGCAAATCTTACAAGGTCAACCCTTTCCGATCACAAACAGAAGCTGTCCTTCCTGTACTGTTTCATTGAGCTTCACACATATCTCCGTTATCTGTCCGTCAAAGGGGGCAACAATTGCATTCTCCATCTTCATTGCCTCGAGGTTTGCTATCTCCTCTCCCTTATGGACAATGTCACCGACCCTGATTGCACCCCTTTCAGGATTACCGATCCTCCATAAACTGCCATTGATTGGCGCTCCGATCTCATTCGGGTTCCTTGCCATCCTGATTTCAGACTTCTTTGCCCTTGGGGTTTCCACAGAATAAACCCTCGTCCTGTTATTGACTCTCATCACAACATGAATTATACCTTCATGTTCTGCGCCGACCGAAACAAGCTCTATGGAATAAGGTTTACCCCATAGTTCAAAATCAACTCTGTCCCCTGATTTTTTGAGTCCCTCCCTCCAGACATCTGTAGGCAGAACCAGCGGGGCCTCTCCGTATTTTTCCCTAAACAAAATAAATTCAACAGCATCCTTGGGATGCATCAGAAAGAGGACGAACTCTTCTTCTGAGGGCTCTCTGCCGATGTTATCAGAAAGTCCGGTCTTAAGTTTTTCCAGATCATCATCCTCCACAGAATCAAGAGGGGACGATTCTTTGCGTTCCTTTATCTTCTTTTCCCATTCCTCACCAAAGGCACTCTTATATACCCACTCTGCAGGCCAGCCAACAGGAAGCCTGCCGTAATTGCCAAGGAGAAGGTTTTTGAAATCTCCTGGGGCGTTCCTGAAGATCACAAGAAGCTCTTCCTGTTCTTCCTTGGCCATTGCCTTGAGGTCCTGATTCTTCTGTTCAACAAATTTTACAAGAAGTTCTGTTATATGCTTTACGCCTGTCTCTCCCTTTTCTTTTGCATACCTGTTGACTATCCCGCTGCACGTAACCCACGTAATCTGAGAACCCGGCGTTACATCAAAATATTTAACGATCCTGTTATAAAGAGACATCACCCTCAATATAGAAGGCATGTAATGAAGGAATTCGCCCTTTTCTGCCTGTTCAAAAGAGCTGGGGAATGCGCCGCCCCACGGACTCAGCTGATCCCCCTAACTTGTATAGAATATAACTAACGGAAATTAAGGAAGTCAACAAAGCTTTACTTATTGCTTAATTTTTTCACTTATCAGCGCTTAACTACGACTGATTCATAATTTCTTCATATGTTTCAGGCTTAATACCTACATAACGTGCCTGCATATATTTTATGTAATGAGGTGAGATCAGTGATAAAGAAAACAGCGTTGATAATAATGTCTGTTATGATTGCGTTTGCACTGCTTGGTTGCACTGCAGAGAAATACGGCGCGGGAGCAGACAAAAAAACCAGGGAAATAAAAGTTAAGGATATATTTCTTGACAATAGTATCATCGGAAAGAAAATCACACTACAGGGGACTGTAGCATCCCAGTGCGGATCTAATGGCTGCTGGTTTGTGCTCCAGGATGATACAGGCCAGATATTCGTTAATCTTGCTCCGGCCAATATGACCCTGCCGCCGAGAATGAACAAGAAAGCAAAAGTCACAGGTATTGTCTACCCTGTTCAGGGAGAGCTTCAGGTCATTGCCCATGGAGTCGAGATCAGATAATGATCTTTTTAAAACTTGCGCTCAAAAATCTCAAGCGGCACAGGACGCGCAGCCTGCTTGCGCTCTTAGGTATTGCCACATCAGTTGCAGTGCTTTTCTCTATTCTCTCCTTTAACAAAGGCTTTGAGGAAGGGCTTTCAAGAGAGCTTGAGCGGACAGGCATTCATTTCATGGTTGTGCCTTCGGGTTGCTCGCATGAAGTTGCATCGCTTGTTCTTCATGGTTCTATCATCCCTAAGTTCATCGACCTGTCTGTCATGGATAAGATCACTGCCATGAACGGCATTGAGTTCGCCTCCCCGATCCTTGTTGCTCAGCTTCCGAACACAGAAAAAGAAAGAGTAGATCTTGTCTATGGCATTGAGATGTCAAGAGTCAGGCAGCTCAAACCGCACTGGCAGCTAGATGGATCAGTGCCAAAAGATGACCAGGAAATAATCCTCGGCTCAGAAATAGCCGGCCATCTTGGGTTGAATCCCGGCGATACACTTTCTTATCCGAATGCCAATTCAACGTTTAAGGTTGCTGCGGTAATTAAAAAGACAGGCAGTCAGGATGATGCTTTTATCTATATTCCGGTAAAAACCGCACAAAGGATTTTCAAGAAGCCCTCAGGAGCAACTGCCATAGGAGTAAAGGTCAGGGATGCAGCTGCTCTTACTACGATAACAGACCAGCTTTCGGAAAAAGTGCCGGGAATACAGATTGTGACCATGAATCAGGTAATGAACAGCATTTCAACTCTTGCTGCATCAGCTAAGGTGCTCAGTCTCTCTATAGCAATAATAGCGATCATTGTGAGCGCAGTAGGTGTTATGAACGCCATGCTCATGGCAGTCTTCGAAAGGACACAGGAGATCGGCATGCTGCGGGCAATAGGGGCATCCCGTTTTGATATCTTCAGGATCATCCTTCTGGAAGGCATGCTTCTGACCATCTCAGGAGGCTTTGCAGGCATTATTGTCTCTGTTGCAGGCAACGATATTATCGAGATCTTTGTTAGAAAAGTGATGCCCTATGTGCCTGCTGGCAATATGACACACTTTGACTCTGGCATTGCCGTAGTGAGCCTGATCTTTGCATTGTTTGTGGGCATCCTCTCAGGCCTGTACCCTGCTTGGCATGCATCAAAGGTAAATCCTATTGAGGCGATAAAAGGATGATAGAACTGATAGCAGCCGAGAAAATATATCGCAGGGGATCCGAGGAACTACATGCACTCAAGGGAATTGACCTGGACATAGGCAAGGGAGAGTTCATCTCTATTGTTGGGCCCTCTGGCGCAGGCAAATCCTCTCTTTTACATATACTCGGATGTCTTGACAAGCCTACAAAAGGCACTATGAAAGTTGACGGCGTGAATGTGGCACATCTTTCAGAAAAAAAGCTTGATGAAGTACGGAGAAAGAAAATAGGCTTCGTATTTCAGCAGTTCTATCTCATGCCTGGCCTTTCTGTATTTGAAAATGTGTCGTTGCCCATGATTTTCAACAAACAAAACACTGACAAAAAAAAGATTGCTGAACTAATACGTATGGTCGGGCTTAAAGACAGGAGTGATCACTTGCCGAATCAGCTTAGTGGTGGAGAAATGCAGCGCGTTGCTATCGCGCGTGCGCTCGTGAACAATCCTGAGATCGTTCTTGCTGATGAGCCTACCGGCAACCTTGACTCAGAAAACAGCCAAAAAATATTCGAACTGCTAAAGTCACTTCACGGCATTGGATATACAATAGTCATGGTCACCCACAACAAGGACCTGGCTTCCCGAGCTGACAAGTGCATCTCAATAAAAGATGGCAGGATTTTGTAGAAACTATGCTACAAAGTCTCATGGCAAAATCTGTCAAATCCTATAGATACCGGTTTTCCTGAATTTTATTACGGGAATATATGCTTAACGCAGAAAAAAAGAAAAATGACCCGGCTCACATCCAACATAATAAAACAAAGAAATGTTAAACTATTTTGTTTTTTAATAACGTTCTACACATAAAAAATAACTATTTTAGAGGTAAAAATACATGCAAAATGTTCTAAAAATAATCGAAAAATTAGCATTGGAGCATGACAAGATCTCACCGGAACTTGTCAAGAAAAAAAACATAAAGCTCGGCCTTAGGAATGAAAACGGTACCGGGGTTTTTGTCGGCATTACGAGCAAAGGCCAGGTTCTAGGCTATGAAAAGATCATTAGCGCAGACGGCACAGAAAAAGTTAATCCAATACCCGGCAAGCTTTATTATTGCGGCTACAATGTCGAAAAATTGGTAGCAGGAAAAGAAGCAGAACACAGATTTGGCTTTGAAGAGACAATATACCTTCTCCTGACCGGAGAACTTCCTGAGAAAGAAAGCTTGAAAAGCTTTTCCAAAGAACTTGGAAAAAAAAGGGCCCTGCCTGAGGGCGCAAAAGAAATAATTCTCAACAGGCCGAAGCATGACGACCAGATGGGTTCACTCCACACAATTGTTTCAGCAATGCATCTTTTTGACAAGAACCCAAACTCAACCAATATAAATGATGTAGTAAGACAGTGCATTGACTTAACAGCAAAGTTCCCGTCGATCATAGCATACAACTATATGGCTGCCTTGATGAAAAAAAAAGACCCCAAGAAACTGATAGAGCCTGATTCAAACCTCAGCACAGCAGAAAACTTTCTCATGATGCTCTCCGGAAAAATGCCTGACAGATTCATGGCAGAACTTTTTGATACAATGCTCATTTTTCACGCAGAACATGGAGGCGGGAACAACTCAACATTCTCAACACG
>MHDW01000047.1:12932-14883 GCA_001803645.1 Nitrospirae bacterium GWC2_42_7
GGGATCGGGTCACTTTCAGGCCATTTGCACGGAGGTGCCAACGAGGCTGTTGTCAAAATGATAAGTGATATTAAACGCAAAGTCAGCGACTGGGAAGACGATGAGGAAATCAGATCTTACCTTGAGAAGGTCCTTGCCAAAGAAACAGGTGACAAAACCGGCAAAATCTATGGTTTGGGACACGCAGTCTATACTCTAACGGACCCACGTGCAGTATTCCTCGAAAAAAGAGGCGAAGAACTTGCAAAGATGGCAGGAAAAGAAAAAGAGTTCATGCTGTACAAGAAAATCGCAAAAATAGCCCCCCACCTTGTCAGGGAGAAAAAAAGAAAGGTTGTCTGCACAAATGTCGACTTTTATTCGGGCTTTGTTTATCAGTGCATGGGCATACCAAAAGAACTCTTCACCCCTATTTTCGCAATGGCAAGGGTCGCAGGATGGTCTGCCCACAGAATAGAAGAGGTCATACAGGGAAAGCTGATAAGACCATCTTATTATTCTTCTTTGCCCGGACTTAAAAAAAGCTACGTTCCTCTCGCAAAAAGATAAGGAGAACTCATGGCTGTTATCAGCAAAGAAGACAAAAAAGCAGCGCAGGGTGCTCTCGAGATTTTGCTGAACTCTTTGCCAAGATCAGAAAAAGGGATCCATTCAATTGCCTACTCCTTCGGGCTTATATGCCGTGAAGCCGGTATCCCGGTCGAACAGGCAACGGCTGTTATAATGTCCTGGGGTGAAAG
The DNA here is from genome assembly GCA_001803645.1 of Nitrospirae bacterium GWC2_42_7. GTDB lineage: Bacteria > Nitrospirota > Thermodesulfovibrionia > Thermodesulfovibrionales > UBA6898 > GWC2-42-7. The sequence continues at coordinate 13,673 of MHDW01000047.1, forward strand.
GTTAAGGGCTTTCCCGAATTTCAGGGAACTCTTTCCACTCTACAAGAAACCGGCTTTTTTTCGGTATCAGGTTCGTTACGCAGTGCAGAGTGCATACAAAAGGCCTCAAGACACACCGTCATCTTTAAGGTTTAAGACCCTGACAGGTCAAAACCCCCCGGCTGCATCCTTCTGGGATAAGCTTCCGGAATCAAAAAAAAGATACAGAGACAGAAAACCCCCGGCTGATTAGTTACTAACCCAAATTATTCACAACCCGGTTTTGAATTAGGCAAGTCCGACAATCTTTCGAATGCTTTTGTGATAAAAAAAAGCCCTACAGTCCGGAAAGTTTTCAGAACTGTAGGACTCTCTATATTTTTACTTATTCCTCAGGAACAGGATAGAAGCGGATCTGCAGAAGTTTTAACCCGCTATTATCAATATCCCACATATAGTCAACAAGGTCGCCGATATTAAATACCCATTCTTCTTCATAGTCCATGCAATAGGTATCAACCCATACAGTATCTATAGGACATATAGACTCTGTTGCAGGAGGAATCGGTTCAGGAGGAGTTGTGCAGCCTTCATATACGCCATCCAGATCAGCATCAGTACAACAGAGAGATGTTATTGTGCATTCCTCGATCGGGGTGCAGCTATCTGAAGAAAGATAGCATACTGAACCGCTCCACTGAAACAGGCCTGTTATATCCACAGCCTTTGATTTCCCTTTTGAGCGTATCAGTTCAGCATAAGGATTTTTAAATCCTTTGCTGTTCACAAAACCGAGATAGAAAAGATCACTTCCGCCTTCTGTTACTGAAATAACATCAGGGGTTATTCCCATCGAAGGGTTCTTGGTCGGCTTACCGAGAGGTCTGGCAAATACATAAAAACCGTTCTTGTTATAAGGCAGATTTATAACAATAGGGGTCAGATCAAAAGCCTCAGCACACTTGTCAACTACTTCCATTGTTGTTGCCAAAGATTTATTTCCTGACTGCATTAATATCTGGATACCCTCTCCATTTTCAGGCACAAATACAGAGTTTCCACCGCTAGATTCAGCATCGCAATTATAACCATCTTTCTTGCCATGTATATTCAGATTGTAATGCGCTCCGGTCAGAAAACCATTCGAATTTTTTACACCATCTTCAGGCTTGACCTTTTTGCCGGCCATTGCAGAACCAACCATCAAGGATAGAAACACCAGGGAAAGAATA
>MHDW01000047.1:14898-19296 GCA_001803645.1 Nitrospirae bacterium GWC2_42_7
TCATCTAAGCCTCCTTACTTTTTTTAATCTCAGTAAGTTAGCTGGTTGCGCCACTGGCTCCACCACCAACCATGGCGCCCAAATAGGCAGGTGGTTTCATAGCTTCCATTACAGGAGATTTGTTACTAATACCATATCATATCTTGCGGATTTTGTCTGCCCCACCTCCTTTTGCTTGATTATATACAGATTTTACAAGGTATTATAAGCATTTTCCATGCCTGTAACACAGGAAAATACCCATATAAAATCAAAGAATTTATTAAGGAATGTTACTGTAATTACAAACAATCTTACAATATACGGCATGTTTCCTGACAATTTCTGTCAGGTTGAGCAGCTTGATGAAGTTTGCCATTTATGCAACAGCTGTCCTTTTAGTTATCGGCTTGTCAGAGACATCAACCATTCGGGCATTCCCTTTTTTATCAAAATGGGAGGACTTTTTCATCCGCCTTGAGGAATCAGAGCGTTCACTTTTTCGGGCCGGACTTCTTACTTATATCTGCAATCTTCTTTTTTGCAAGCTCTGCTTCTCTTGAATCAGGGGATTTCTCTATCAGTTTTTCAAGAATGATTTTTGCAGTCTTTTTATCACCAAGCTCAATAAAAGCAAATCCCTGCTTTAATAATGCCCCGTTGGTTTTATCGCTGGCAGGATATTTTTTTAGTAATGTCTCATAAGCAAGGATAGCGCTTTCATAATCTTTCTCAGCATTATATGTCTCAGCGATCCAGAATTGGGCGTTGTCAGTCAAGTCACCCTTGGGGTGATTTTTTATAAAAGCATCAAACTTTTCCCTTGCTTCCTTGTATTTCTTATCCTTGAAAGTTTGATAAGCAGTTTCATATGCTTTGGTCGTATCTTCAGTTGTGTCCTTATCTTCTGCGGCCTGTTCTTCTTTTTCCGCAGAAGCTGAAAGTACAGCAGAAGTATTGGCTGTCTCCTTTGGAGGCTCCACAGTTTTCAGTTGGCCTTCAAGAGAAGCCAGCCTGTCCCTCAATAATTTCACCTCTGCCTCGATGCCTGCGATCTGTGTCCTGATAAGATTCTTTTCTACTGTTGAATCCTTTAATGTTTTTTCGAAAAAGTATTTATTCTCTTCGAACCTGCCTCTTAATTCCTGAATCTCCTTTGAGATCTCAGAAAGCCTCGCTGTCGTTTCAGCCTGACTTTCACGTAATGCAGTAAAAGAATCTTCCTTGGCTATGTTAGCTGTCCTTTCCTTTAAAGAGTTCATATCTCTTCTTATTTCATTAGTATCCTGCCTCAGCAGTTCAAAATCGCTGGATGTAGCGCATGCTGAAACAGATAAAAGAAGCAGAATGTACAGATATCTTTTCACTTCTTGGCTGCCTTCTCCAGTACTACAAAGTGGGCACGCCTGTTCTTTGTCCAGCATTCCTCTGTCTCTGCAGTACAGAACGGCTTTTCCTCACCATAACTCAGAGTATCCATTTTTGCTGATGCAACTCCCAGGGACATCAGGAAATCCTTTACAGCCTTTGCTCTCCTGTCTCCAAGCGCAAGATTATATTCATTTGTGCCGCGGTCATCGCAATGCCCTTCGATAGACAATTTTGCATCAGGATTTTTTGACATCCAGGCAGAAATTGCCTGCAAAACAGGTTTATATGTTTCCCTTACATCATACTTGTCATAATCAAAAAGCACATCAGCAAACATCCCCTCTTTTCCTGCGGATTTATCGAACATATCAGTTGATTCAACAGATTCTATTTTCTGCTCAGTAACTTTTTCAGGTTTTTCTGAGGTTATGCTGGACTGAGATAAATCCTGCTGTTTTTCAGGCTGGGTTATCGTCCGTTTCTGACTGCACCCAATTGCTGCAAAAACTACCAACACAAGAATTACCATTAATTTTTTCATAATCTACCTCCTCCTTTATTCATGTTAATATTCAGTTCGGCGACCATCTCGGCCCGAATGCCTTCATTCCGGCCGGGGTTATTTTCTTCTGCGCCTCTCCATTGGCACGCATAATATAAATCCCCTTTGAGCCGCCTCTGTCTGATGAAAAAGCTATGTATCTTCCATCAGAAGAAAAAGACGGATCTTCATTATTTCCTGATTGTGTAAGCTGCGTCATTTCAGAGCCATCCGGTCTTACCAGTAAAATCTGGTTCTTGCCGCCCCGTCTCCCTGAGAAAACAAGCATGTCACCGCTTGGCGACCAGCTGGGAGATGTGTTGTATGAACCTTCAAATGTAACTCTTCTGGTTTCACTGCCGTCAGAACGCATCATATATATCTGAGGGCTGCCCCCACGGTCTGAGACAAAGGCTATATGATCTCCATCCGGAGAAACAGAAGGTGAAACTTCAATGCCATACGAAGAGGTCAGTTTAACGATCTTCTTTTCTTCGATCTGGAACTTATATAGATCAGGAGTCCCGCCTTTTGTTGAAGAAAAAACAAAAGAATCATTCTTCGGGAAAAAATCTCCGGCAATATTTGTTCCTTTTGATGAGTATATTTTTCTTTCTGTCATTTTCATAAAATCTAACATAAATATGCCCCATTGTCTACCTCTTTCGGAAGAATAAATTATCTTCTGGCCGTCTGATGACCAGTGCGGCGTTAAGACAAGAGAGCCTTTAAGCCCAAGCTTCTTAATCCTATGCCCATCCCAGTCCATAACATGAATGCCCTTTTCCCCTTCATCCTCTGCAACAAAAGCGATTCTGGTCCTGAAAACGCCGGGCTTGCCTGTTAAAGCTTGATAGACATCATTTGCAATCTCATGAGCTAACTGCCTGACAAGCTGCTTTTCAGCCTGATATTGTTTGCTGAATATCTGCCTGCCCTCAAATGCATCATAAAGGAATATACTGACTGTCAGATTATTTTCTCCTGTTACAGATCCCTTTACAACAGCTTCTATTCCGAGCGGAGTCCAGTTTTTGGGATTGAACGGTTGTGAATCAGTTTCAATATATGACGCCTTGTCAATATACATAAAGAGACCGGTGAAAATAAGATCGTCCCTGATTATCTCTGATATCTCTTTTCCTGAAGGACCTTTAAGGTCATATATGGCAATAGGCAGTTTATTGAAAGCAGGAGATGTAATATCAATATATACTTTGGCCTCAGCAACAGTGAACAGTAAACAGTGAATAGTAAATAGTAATAAAGCCAAAAATAAAAACTTTTGTTTTTTTAGTTTTTTAACTCGAAACTCGAAACTCGAAACTCGAAACTTTTTTTTCATGGATAAAACCTTATGCCTATTTCCATCTCGTAAGGAGGTGGGCTGACAGGCGTTGCCCTAGCAATAGCCCTTTGCGCTGACCTGTCAAAAAACGCATTACCGGAACTTCTTTCAATATTCTGCACTTTGATCGTTCCATCTCTCATAATTTTTACGAATATTATCGCCTCCAGGTTCTTTTCCCCGATATCAGGATAAGCCCATTCCTGCCTTATCTCATCTGTAATTTTAGCATAATAACTATCAAAGAGAGTTCCCTTGGCAGCATTGTAGTTTGCAGCCTGATCTGCTTTTTTCTTGATGTTTTGTTCATTAGAGCTTTTAAGCGTAACAATATCCCTTAATTTCTTATTTCGATTTAGTTTGGCTATGGCTTCCATTTTGGCGATCTCTTTATTAACTCTCTCTTGGTCTGCTTTTTTCTCTTTTACAGTTTTAGGGCTCTCTTTTGCATCTAACAACGAAGTTCTTTTGATCTCTGCCGCAGAACTGTCAGTTTTGGTTTTGGAATCTTCCTGCTTATTATCAGGAGGTGCAACGATACTTACGACATAAGGAGACGGAATTATAATGTTGTTTGATTGACGCAGGATCAGCAAGGTCAAAAGAAAAACCGTCAAGTGCAGAGCTGCCGATAACGTAGCAGTCCGCTGAAGGCTGGGACCCTTCATCGAATATTCAGTTTGGGCTCAGTTATCATTCCAAGTTTTTCTATGCCAGCTTCCCGAATCTCACCCATCACTTCAACGACAAGCCCGTAGGGAACGTCCTTATCAGCCTTCAGAAATATATTGGGGTTGAGCTTGCTGATAGCCTCGAGTTTTCTCTTCATTTCAGTTATGCTTACCGGGGTCTCGTTCATATAGACTGTACGGTCTTTTTTTATCACCAGGGATATCCTTTCTTCAGGCGGAAGTTCCTTCCCTTTTGCCTTGGGAAGATCAACATCAATGCCCTGCTGCATAAGAGGAGCTGTGACCATAAATATGACCAGAAGCACAAGCATAACATCTACAAAAGGCGTCACGTTGATCTCTGAAAGTACAGTCCTGTTTCTGCTCGTTCTCATTCAACCGGCCCTGCAAAAAGTTCCAGCAGATCTTCAGAAAAATCTTCCATTTCTATTATCATTTTTCTCGCCGTGCTAAGGTAGTAGTTGTAA
>MHDW01000048.1:0-10523 GCA_001803645.1 Nitrospirae bacterium GWC2_42_7
AGATGAAGTTCCGTCTCATCTTATTGACTGGAAAGGCAAAGACTGGACACCTGAGAGGAAGAAAGATGCAGCACATGCAAATGCACGTTTTACAGCTCCTGCTGCCCAGTGCCCTGTTATCTGCAAGGACTGGGAAAATCCTAATGGTGTGCCTATTGATATCTTCATATTCGGCGGCCGCCGCAGCAGTGTTGTGCCTCTTGTTTCTGAGGCATACAATTGGGACCACGGTGTCTTTCTCGGCGCAACCGCTGCTTCGGAGACCACATCCGCAAATATAGGGGCAGTAGGCAATCTGCGGCGTGATCCCTTTGCAATGACGCCATTCTGCGGCTATAACATGGGAGATTATTTCAAGCATTGGCTGGACATGGGCGACAAACTCGGAAAGAATGCCCCGAAGATATTTTATGTGAACTGGTTCCGCAAGAGTCAGGGAGGCAAATTTTTATGGCCCGGATTCAGCGACAACAGCAGGGTGTTAAAATGGATGTGTGAGCGTATCGAAGGCAAAGTTTCAGCAAGAACAACACCGATCGGTTTATTGCCTAATGATGGGGACCTGGATCTTTCCGGACTTGACTTACCAAAAGAAAACATGGAAGAGCTGATGAAAATTGACCTCAATGCATGGAAAGAAGAACTGCCGGATATCGAAAAACACTTTGCCAAATTCGGCAGCCGTCTGCCGGAGAGACTGAGCAAGCAGCTTGAGGAACTCAAAAAACGTCTTGTATAAATGAAGCAGGTGTTTGATAGATCAAACCCCTGCTTTTATTGCCAATGGAAAAAATACCTACAAAAAAATCCCTGGTCAACGTCCTTGGTGTGGTCTACTTCCACCTCAAAACCAGTGACGGGGGTGATCTGTATCTGACCCGGTTCGCTGAAAATTACATGGAGCATTTTGATATCAGGAACTGGTATGAAAAAGAATGGTTTGACGAACATAAAATAAGACTGATAGGGACAAGCTCGGTCTACAGGGTCCCAACGAGAGAGATAAATAATGTCAGTCTCGATCTGGTTGTAAAGAACTGCCGGGTTGGAGAAGACGTCCCGCTGGACACTCATACACTTCAGGAGTTCTGTGATGCTGAATTCAACAGCCCATGGGAAGAGTTCTTCCTCGTATCGGAAATGAGGGAAGGCGCATACGGGCCTAAAGAGACAAAGATCAGGACACAACGGCCTATGGCCATATATGTTCCGCCTGAAAAGATGCAGCCCTGGCAAAGCGGCAGATCAAAGTCAAGGATAAACCGTATCCACGCAAAACACCCCGGCATTGATCTGGATATACTAAAGCAATACAAACTGATCTATGAATGGATACAGGGAAAGAACCTTCTGGAAGTCTTTGAACATATAGACATCAACAATGATGAGCTTGTCAAACATCTTAAGGTTATTAATTACAGAGTCCTCTCAGAACTGAAAACAAAGGGATATCTGGTGGCTGATATGAAACCGGAGCATATTATCATCGATGAAAAAGATACAATGCGTATTGAGGAAATGGGCTGTTCAGAGAATGATATTGATACACCTGTAAAACAGATGGCCCTTGTTTATCAACTGATCAAAGAGGGCAGATATTCGGTCATAGACTATGAACTTCTTCTGCGAACTGATGATCACGAGAACGAGGTAAAACAATCACGAAGACATTCTTATCTGGATGATCAGAGGGACAGGTTCGAGCCAACAGAATTGCCTGATCATTTAAAGAACGCAGAGATCTTCGGCGTCCCTTATATTTACGGCCATGCAGAGAGCACCGGCGGCAATTTGTGGGTTGTAGGAAATAATGCGCGTTTGTTTGATTATTTCCTCCCGGAACGGTGGAGAAAAACACCCTCCCTGAAATTATCCGCCAAAAAAGAGGTATTTTATACGATCACAAAAGACAACATTCACCTTGTATGGGAGATCTCACGCATAGGAGAGATGCCTGATGACGAAGACGAGGACAGATATCATCCAAATATCCTGAAGTACGGGATCAACAGTCCATTCGAAGAATTTGCGATCGCTCTTGCTCTGAACAAAGCCGGAATACCCTCTGTCTATGTCAGGGCTATATATATGACAGGCACAACAAAGGTAGAGCCCTCAACCGACCTTCGAAGGTACAATTCACATAAAGATATCCTTGATCCCGAAGGCGATCCCATTCTAAAGGAAGATCATCACTACATTACGATACGCGGATACTATAACGGCCCTGATCATGCTGTTGCCAAACAGGGGCCTATATATACGCCAGTCAGCCTTTATAAGGCTTTTGACAGAGGCATTATTGATGGATCTCTCTCCAATATGCTTCTGGACAAGACAAAAGAGAAACTAAAGAAAGCCGGATATGACGGCTCTTTATTAAAGGTAAATGATCTTTTGCTGGCCATTGACAGCAAAGGAGAGATTATGAATAATAATCAGGGCGAACCAGAAGTTATATTATGTAATTTCGAGCTTATATGGAAGATTTCCGATTCAGACACTTCCATCTGATTTCCTATGATAGATATTATAAATGGAATGAATTCATGAGTTTAAATAAAAATAAAGTTCTCATTTGTTTGTCATTCCCGCTTGTCGTGAATCCTTCTTCTGAGAGACTCCGGACAAGCCGGAGTGACAGAAAGAAGGAACTCTAAGAGATCACACAGTGCGTTATTTACAAAAACTTACTTGAGGTAAAAAAACTTTGGATATAGCTTCTACTGTACAAGGTCTTCTCATAGCCGCTCCACCTATTTTGGTCGCAATAACCTTTCATGAGGCTTCACACGGTTTTATTGCAAACAGATTGGGCGACCCAACCGCAAAGTTTGTTGGACGACTAACCCTGAATCCTATAAAACACATCGATCCGGTTGGTACGATCATTTTACCTATTTTCCTGTATATATTCTCAGGTTTTATAATAGGATGGGCAAAGCCGGTTCCCATTAATCCAAACAACTTCAGGAACCCAAAGAGAGATATGGCCATTTCTGCAGCTGCCGGACCATTGATAAATATTATTCTGGCCTTATTAAGCATCCTGATTATTTGGCTGATTATTTTCCCCTTATCAAGAGTCCTGCCTGACTTGATGACAAAGACTGTTCTTGTTCCACTGCATCAGATGCTCAGGGTGAGCGCTGTCATTAATGTTGTACTGGCAATATTCAATATGATACCAATACCTCCACTTGACGGTGGAAGGGTTGCAGTAGGAATACTCCCACACGAGCAAGCAATGGCTTTAAGCAAGCTTGAGCCATATGGTTTTTTTATTGTTATATTTCTTTTTTTCTTTCTCAAGATCGGCAGTTTTATATTTGGTCCGGTAATAAACTTTGTTTTACGGTTAACTGGCTGAGCAGGTATACTAAGGTGACCATATGACAAAAGACAGAGTATTAAGCGGAATGCAGTCCAGCGGAAATGTCCACATAGGCAATCTCGTTGGGGCGCTCCAGAACTGGGTCAAACTGCAGGACAAATATGACTGCCATTATTTCATTGCTGACTGGCATGCACTCACAACCGGATACGCAGACCCATCCTCTTTGCAGGATTCGGTCAAAGACCTTCTGATCAATTTTATCGCCGCAGGGCTCGACCCTGAGAAATGCACCATATTCATCCAGTCGAAGATACCTGAACATGCTGAACTTCATCTCCTGCTTTCGATGATAACCCCTCTTGGATGGCTCGAGAGAGTCCCGACATACAAAGAGAAACAGCAGGAGCTTAAAGAAAAGGACCTTGCTACATACGGATTTCTTGGTTATCCACTTCTGCAGACTGCGGATATTATTATTTACAGGGCGAAGTATGTGCCTGTTGGAGTTGATCAGGTCCCTCATCTCGAAATATCCAGAGAGATAGCAAGAAGATTCAACCATATCTATCAGGATGTATTCCCTGAGCCGGAAGCGCTTCTGACCGAGTTCCCTAAAGTTCCGGGAATTGACGGCAGAAAGATGTCGAAAAGTTATGACAACGCCATCTATCTATCTGACAGCCCTAAAGTTGTCGAGCAGAAACTCAGAACAATGACAACCGACCCTGCAAGGGTCAAACGCACTGATAAAGGGAATCCTGAGCTTTCACCTGTGTTCCAGCTTCATAAAGTATTTTCTTCAAAAGAAGAACAGGACGAAGTTGCAGTAGGATGCAGGACAGCAGGCATCGGGTGCATAGACTGCAAAAAAGTGCTTATCAAGAATATCTTCAAAGTGCTTGAGCCCATATGGGCCAGAAGGGAACAACTCCTCAGCAATCCTGAACAATTGAAAGATATAACGGACAAAGGAACAGAGAAGGCAAGAAAGACCGCACAGGAAACAATGAAGATCGTCAGAAAAGCAATGGGACTGTTGTAACAGATTTTAAGCACCTCATTTTTTGAATCTCAGAATTTACACCCTGATATTTTCCTCTTTATCCCGTTAGAAGCTCAAAGTCTTCTAACGGTGTTTACATACCCCTTCTTCATTTATTAGAATTGAGGCGGATCACAATTGGCCATGGAAACAAGTGAAAAATGATGAAACGAATTAGGCGTTACATTGCCTGACAACTATGTTGACGCCGCCTACACCCTTTCGGGGTATGCGTCTTTCTTCTCAATACTTACGTCCCGTTTTTAACGGGACTGCAGCTCAATTCCTCATTATGCTGTAATGGGAAAATAAATGGAATACAAAGCACTTTTCACGGTTTTTTTTGCAGTTTTTATTGCTGAGCTTGGGGATAAAACACAATTAGCCACAATGCTATTTGCCGCCGATAAAGAAGTAAGCAAACTCACGGTATTTGTTGGAGCGTCATTAGCATTAATTCTTGCATCAGGTATTGGCGTACTGGCTGGCAGCGTAATTTCGCAATATATAAGCGGAAAGAATTTGCATTATATTGCAGGCATAGGTTTTGTTGGTATTGGTATATGGACTCTTATCAAGGCATAACATTAAACTTAACAAGACAAATGCACTCAAGCGCCCAAAAACGCCGATCGTTCTTCGTTCTGCTTTTTGGCGGGAGTGATTTGCAACCTTATAAATACTTTCATGGAAAGGAGTAATATGAAAAAATATATTTCATATGTTTTAGTTGCAGTCTTCTGTTTTTTTATTTACGGGTGCTATGAATCTGAATTCCCTCTGTCTTCACCCCAATCATCAAAAATAGACACACAACTTGTTAATTCTTGGGTCAGTATTCCAAAAAAAGCTGATGATAATAAGATCAGGCTGTCCATATTAAAATTCAATGACCATGAACTCCTGATTAGCTGGAAACAAGGCGATAATGAAACATCGATCACAAGGGGATTTATCACTGAAATTGATAACGTAAGAATAATAAATACTCAGAACATTAAAACCCTTGATGAGAAAGAAAGGACTTTTGTTTTTTTTAAATACTCTATTTCTAATAATGGCGTATTAAAAACCCAGATCCTTTCTGATTCTTCTGTGGTTTTAAAAGGCAAGAGGTTCGATTCTTCAGAAGAATTCTCTGCATTTATCAAGAAAAACATCAACAGCAAAGATCTCTTTGGTCAGGAAATGGAATTTATTGCATTAGAGACATTTGAGCTTGGAATTAATTAATTGCGCATGCTTAAATACTGTTTTTGTTAGGAGTGCATCTCAATTCCGAGTTGTATGTTAAAAAAACTCAAAGAAAAATATATGAATGTTTTTCTCGAGGAATTTCAAAGACTGAGGAACTGAACTCGAAAAGCAATGAGCCTTTTTACCATTTAGTTCTCTTTAAAAGTATAGTAGTTTTTTATTGTAATTTATCAGGTATTTTGATAAAGTACGGCAATTTAAAACATTTCATTATTTGCCATTATCCAAGACAGGTAAAAGGGAGAGTGTTATGAGACTCGCGAGCATGCCAGTAAAAATATTAATGAAGGAATTAATGCTCTTTATTGTTGCTGTCGCTCTCCAAGTGGTTGGAGTAGGCCAGGTTGCTGCCTTGACCCTCAAACCTGGTAGCATTCTCGTTGCAGATCAGTATCTACCAGCGATCATCCAGATCGATCCGATTACCGGAAACCAGACAATAATATCTTCAGGCTGGTTATTATCTACTCCAAGGGGAATAGCAATCGATTTAAACGGAGACATCCTTGTCGCTGTTAGATTTGGGCTTGTTAACGGAATTCTACGGGTCAATCCGGCTACCGGGGATCAGACAGTCGTTTCCTCGGACGGGAACTTTGTTGCTCCTGCTGACCTGGTGCTGGATGCGAATGGCGACATACTCGTCATAGACTTTGTTGGTAAAATAATCAAGGTAGACCCAGCGACAGGCGCTCAAACTGTTATCTCTTCAGGCGGCAGTTTAATTGCTCCTGCAGGGATAGCTATCGACACAAACGGCGACATCCTCATTTCTGACTTTGACATCTTCGGTGTAGGGCCGGGATCTGTTATTCGTGTGAACCCTGTGACAGGCATGCAAACCATCGTCTCCTCTGATTGGAGCTTTCTCAATCCTGTAGGGATAGCGATCGATGCAAGCGGGGACATTCTTGTTGCAAACCAGGGCTCCTTCCCATATGGAGAGGACAATATTATCCGGGTAAACCCTTTGACTGGAGCGCAAACCATTGCCTTTTCTAACAGCTCAATTATGCCTGTCGCAATTGCACCCGATGCAAATGGCGACATCCTCGCTGCGGACTTCTTGGGTAGCGTGGCCAGGATAGATCCTTTGACAGGAGCACATACTGTCGTCTCCTCGGACGGATGGTTAATCAGCCCGGCAGGTATTGCGATCATGCCTGAACCTTCAGTGTCTACGGTGGCCATTGACATCAAGCCAGGCAACTTTCCTAACAGCATTAACCTGCAAAACAGATCAGTTGTCTGCGTGGCCATACTGTCGACTGCCACTTTTGATGCCACCACCGTAGAGCCAACCACAGTACTGTTCGGGCCAACCGGAACCGAGGTCTCACCGGTTCAATATGATCTTAAGGACATTGACCGGGATGGAAATACCGACATGATCCTACATTTCAAGGCCGCTGAGTCAGGTCTTCAGTGTGGGGATACCGTTGCCTCAATCACGGGATCGATCTCTATTCATGAGATGATCGAGGGTTCTGACTCTGTCAATATTGTAAGGTGTAAATAGAACAGATTCCTGACGATAAAGGTAATATCTTCACGAGATAGGTTAGATTCCTCAGAAGAATTAGCTGCATTTATCAAGAAGAATATAATAACAAAGACCTCTTTGAGTCAGCGCTTAAATTTATTGTTTTCAAAAAATTTATATCTTACCTATCTTTAATCCTAAAAACAACAGTTGAAAAAGAATAGTGAATAAAAACATGTCATTGCGAGTATTTCAACCCCTGAAACGGAGGGGAATCTTTCTACAAGAAACTTGTCCTCTGAATGGGTGGGTGATATGCTAAGCGGTGGGAGTTTCTTAGGAGCACCCAAAGGGTGCGCGGCAATCTTACAACAAAACAGCGAGATTGCTTCACTTTGTTCGCAATGACAGTCTTTAACTGCTTTTTTTAGGTTAATGTATTAATCGGTATTACTAAAAAAATAGTCAAGATAGAGGATTTGAAGTACATTTCTATAGACGTGATACGTACTAAATAATGTGACACCTTGAGATTAAAGGGCAGCGGTCTTTTAGCCGGGGTTACTTCTTGCCTGCCTCTGCGATCTTTCTTCCCATTGCCTTCACTATATCAGACCGTGAAAGAAGGCCGACAAGTCTTTGGTCGTTATCAACTACGATCAGACGTCTTATTCTGTGTGCGTCCATAAGCCGTACAGCTTCACTGATCTCAGCATCAGGATATACAGTAACCGCAGGTGATGTCATTATATCCCCTACAATATGTCCTTTTTTTCGCTCAGGCAGAGGATAGCCGACAATAGAACCTAATATCTCTTTAAACGTATGAGCCCTCCTCGATCCTACCATCGAGACCACATCAGCTTCAGAAATAATACCTACCACCTTATTGTCCTTGTCAACGACCGGAAGCCCGCTGATATTTTTTTCAGCAAGCAGCTTCACAGCATTATTGATGTCTTCGAATTTACCGACCGCAATAATATCACGGGTCATAGCATCCATGACTCGCATGGCTGAAGCACACCTTGCCTGTGAATGCTTCCAGGCAGCATTATATATTTTCTGAAGATTCTCTGCAGTAAGTGCACAATGAAGCTTCAATTCTTTTAAAGCAGCAGCCACATCCTCATCGCAGATCACATTTTCTGTGCTTTCAAGTTCGAATGTTTCCATAACGCCATCCTTAATTATTAAATTTATATGCTTAAATGATAATCATAAAAGCATGATTATGCAAGTGCAGATTACCGGTCAATTCTACTTATTGACAATACGTTTTATGTCTCAGCATATGATCTTTCCAAAAATCGGCAGAATATCTTTTCAGGACATTGAACAAAAACCCGGCTTAGAAAGATCCATGGATAAATTATATATCATCTGCAGATCAAACATTATTATCTATGGGATCAAAACAATCCTATTCTGTCTCGTTATCTTCCTGCAATCCTTCAAGGATATCCTTCATCTGAGGCGGAATATGCCCAAGGGAGCCGAGCTTATCAACGATGAATGAGCTGCTCATTATCAATTTCATTGAACTGAGCATATAGCGCTTTTTAAAAGCATCCTTCATGGTCAATATCTCTTTCATCTTTCCCATATAAAAACTTCTGTAACAGTCAATGATCGCCCAGTCCACTTCTTTAAGGCTCATGTTTTCCGGCCTGATAACAGGGTCTACAAGGTTATATTTTCTATAGTCCGTGCTCACGATATACGGCTCAAGCTCCTTGTACATGTCAGCATAGGGCCAGGGTGCCAGAGCGAGATAATGCGCAAAGTCAGGGTTATAAAGCTTCGAAAGTTCAAGCGTCCTCTGTATGCTCTGCTTTGTTTCATGAGGAAAGCCGAGTATAAAGCTGGTTTCAGTGATCATTCCCTGTTCATGGATCAGCCTTAAGGCCTCTATGCCAATCCCGACACCGACATCCTTTTTAATCAGATCAAGTGTCTCCTGATCAGTTGCCTCGACTCCTATATAAATATGAATGATCCCAGCCTTTTTGTATTTCCAGAGGATGTCTTTGTCCCTTACAATGTCCTCGGGCCTTGTTTCCATCAGTAGATAGACGCCAATATCCCGCTCAATCAAAAGGTCCAGAAGCCTTTCCCATCTCGGCCTGTCATTGGTTGGGTATTCATCAGGGATCAGGATAACATTCACTCCATAGTCTTTCTTAAGGCCTGCAATCTCACTGACTACGTTCTCAGGCTTTCGTCCCCTCCAGGACTGGTGCCAGAACTTCTGCTGTGAACAGAAGGTGCAGTTATGGCTGCATCCTCTTGAGGTGCTGACAGCAGCGAGCCTGCTGTTCGGTATAACAAAATATTTATAATGCTTCCATTCAATCAGGTCCCATGCAGTGGCAAGGCAGTCCAGATCGGCAATAAAAGGCCTAAGCGGAGTTGTGATGACCTTTTCCTTCTCTCTATACGAAATTCCTCTTACGTTTTCGACTTTTCGTCCTGCATCCAATGTCAACAGCAATTCCTTAAGTGTCTCTTCTCCTTCTTCCCTGACAACAAAATCAACATATCTGTTCTCAAGTACCTCCTCATACATAAAGGAAGGATGGACACCTCCGATGATAGTGATTACCGATGGGTTTATCTCTTTGGCGATCCTCAGGACCTCAAGAGCGTCAGGTGTTGTGGCTGTGATCGCTGTAGTAGCTACATAGGCAGGAGCAAGCTCTGAGATCTTCTTTTCTATTTCCGTGAAGCCATGCCGCTTTGTCATTGCATCATATATTACCGGCTCAAAACCTGCTTCTCTGGCAGCCCCGGCAAGATAGACAAAGGTCAGAGGCACCCAATGTCCTGCAACTTCAACAACGCCGCAGTGGTAGGGAGGGGTAATAAAGAGTATTTTATTGTTTTCTGACATTTTATTTGTTATTTAATATTCTTCCCAGCATAGCAATTACTTTGTCATATATTGCTTTCTGACATTTTCGATCTTTCTGTGTATCTTCATCCAGACAACTGCCCCGCTTCCGACAGCAGCAAATGCGATTATATGTTTTACTATCAGTGCTGCAATTTGCCCCTTGCCTGCAGCGTTCGCCCATTCAAATTCCTTGTAAAATATTGTTCTCGGTATGCCTCCGACAATTATCCAGATGAGAGAGAAAAGAGCAAGACGGCTGATACTCCTGTATATCTTCAAAAAATATTCAGCTGTTTCCGGACTGCTGCTGCCATCAAACTTTTTCATGATGATCAGCATCACAATTCCGCTGGCAAAAAGCAGGGCTGTGGCAACATCATGCAAATAATTATTCATCATTATCAGAATGCCTAAACCCGTGCTCATTTTCTTCTCCTCTCAGGCATTTACTAATGTGGTCATTAGTAAAGCCACATAAATCACCCTCCCCTTCATCCCCTCCCGTCAA
>MHDW01000048.1:10542-11098 GCA_001803645.1 Nitrospirae bacterium GWC2_42_7
AGGGCGAGGGTGAGGGGGCCTTACCTATGAACTCCTTAGTAAATACAGCCTTGAATGTTCCAATTTACAATTTAATGTTCAAAAGAGATTATATATTGTTTGTCCTCTTCAATTTTCCTGATCCCAGCTTCAGCAAAAACCTCATCAAATATAAAGGCAACCCTGTAATGACGAGCAATATTCCGATGATAAGAACAGGCAGTGCCGGGTCCCTGACAATCTCGACCCGGGCCCAGAAGGAAGGTTCGGTAAAACTCAGGGTCAAACCGTCAAAGCGTATACTCTCCTTCGAATCCGTATCAGAAATAATATTTTGGTCTTTATATATTTTAACAGCATAGACAGGGTTCTTAATATTGTGCCTGGAATCCTTTTCAGGGGCCATGGATATTGTGAATCTGTATGGATAAGGAGAAAGCTCAAATTCATCTGTGCTGCCCGGCTGTAATATCCTGAGGGGCATATAGCCTTCTTTTTTCTTTTCAGCGCCCTCATACAATACAATGCCCGGCGCAATTCCGAAATTAAGGATGTGGTAATAAATATTATTGATCTT
>MHDW01000048.1:11161-11432 GCA_001803645.1 Nitrospirae bacterium GWC2_42_7
CTCATATGCAAATATTCCCTTTCTGGCGTCAAAATCCCGGAAACCTTCCTCCAGGCCTGATTCCATATTCAGTACATTCAGAACATCGGAACTCAATCCATGCCTGATAATATCGCCCTCTCCAACAAGATGAAGTTCTGCCTTTCTCAGGTTAATGCTCAAGAAGAAGCCGGTGAGGAAAATGATGATCCCGGCAGGCAGAAACACCCACATCAATAAATTCAGCAAACCTTTTTTAAGCAATTCCTTCGACACTCTTGCGATATTCAAA
>MHDW01000048.1:11502-12535 GCA_001803645.1 Nitrospirae bacterium GWC2_42_7
AAGCAAACGCCTCATTCGTCCATATTGCTGATATGACATAAAACAGGGTCCATACCCCGCCTGACCATAGCAGAAACTCTTTTGATGCCAAAATATTCAAAAGCGTTCTGAACTTATTTTTTTTCAAGCCGTTCTCCTGTCTGTTTGCTCTTTACAGATCTCCATTTTTTCAGGATCTCATCCAACTCTATTGTTATGGTCTTCTCATTAACAGAAGCAGAAAGGGGAATAGGATTACACCCGCCTGGCAGGCCTACTGTCTCAAGCGGGATCGGTGTATTGCAATATATACATATGAGATCATTTTGCCGCTGTGCGTAACCTTCTGGAGGGCAGATCTCACAGGCATCAAGGCAGACAAGGATTGTGTTGTCAGCTTTACTTACAGCTATGATCCTTATCTCCTCTCCCTGATATCTGAGTCCAAATTTATGCAGCCTGCCGTCCCTTATATCCATTGAGGGGTCAGCCAGAGGAATCGTAACAGTGCCATTGTCTGCATATACAGGTCTTGTCTCTGGTCTATAGAGCTTTACTGTTGACTCGCCTCTCTGAAAAAACCAGCTAAAAAGAATAAGGCAGATAAAAAATACCACAGGCAGGGCCTTTTTCCGCCTGTCAGAAATAAGCCCTGATCTTATCTTTCTTTTCATGGCAGGCGAGGCCGCATCAGGCCCGGCTACCGGGCCGAAAAGGCTATGATAGATGAACAGGAACGGGAAGACCAAAAGAAGGAACAATGAGGCCCATGACGCAAAATGCTGTTCAAAAAAATATGCGATGAAATTCCATACAGTTGTCTTCAGAAGCGGATGGTCAGGAACCATAAGCAGCACAAAGGTCTGATGCACAAAATCATGAATAAATTTCATGAAACCTTTTTGTACAGAAGGTATCAGCGACAATTCCGTAATTCCCCTCACCCCGCTCCCGAGGAGTTTTACAATAGCGAGAAACAGTATTAATTGAGGGACTTCAAAGAACTTTCCGATCCAGAGTGGCCTGACAGCATAGAACAGGACAAGAATAAAAA
>MHDW01000049.1 GCA_001803645.1 Nitrospirae bacterium GWC2_42_7
AGTTGTTGTATGATGTAATTGCATTGACAACATCACCCATCCGCTGGTAAAGATCGCCCATTTTAAGAGATAACTGCGGATTATTTTTATCTTTTTGTGAGATCTTCTGGAGGACAGTCATTGCTGATTGCCAGTCCTCTTTTTTCATTGCTTCAAAATAAGCTTCCCAGTTTTCTTTGCTCATAACAAAATCCCTGTGTTTACCTTTATGTTCGTAGTTTAGATTAAGTTAATTAAAATAGAAATCAAAGGTTTTGTCAAATTAAATTGCCGGCCATTTTAAAGAAGACTAGGGCTTTCAATATACGCATAACACATTCTTATAGGCTGTATTGACAAATCAGCATTGTAATTGTTATAAAAGTAAACTTTTTTAGAAATAAAACAAACAGGAGGTGTGACAATGAAACTCGGTGTTATTATGAGTGATTACAGAACAGGCTCTGATGTTATAGACAGATTAACTGCTGAAAAACTCGGCATTATTTTTGTCGGAAACGGAGTCTATCACGCAGCATCCAAGGAAGCAGGCAAGGCCTCTTCTATCCTGGATAAAACTAACAACTTATATGTACTTACTGAGGATCTCGAGAGCAGGGGGCTTACTTCTGCAAATTTGGACAGTCGGGTGAAGGCAATTACATACAGTGATGTAGTTGACCTTATTTTCAACGACTACGAAAAAACAATCTGGTTATAAAATTATAAGGAGGCACTTATGGGTAAGTTAACAATAGGCTGCTTTTCATCTCTGGTCGGCTCATTGTCCCTTGATTTTTCGATCAAGCTGGCTGAAGCAGCAGTAGCAAAAGGTCATACAGTTGATTATTGGATGTCAGGGAATGCAACTATGCTTTCCAAAAAAGGCCAGAAGGCTTTTAAAGATTATTCTCATCTTGCCAAACCTGTGCAGACACTTCTTGCTACAGGGAAATTTAACATAACAGCCTGTGAGGCATGTGCTGCGGCAAGAGGTTATCACAAGGAAGACACAATGGAAGGCGTCAAGAGCTTCAGCATGGACTGGTACCTTGCCAGCACCTTTGAAGCTGACAGGGTTCTTCATATAGGAGGGGATTAATATGGCTACAAAGAAACTTTTATTCGTTGCCCGGTCGCTTCCATATAAGACTGAGGCCTCAAGATTAGCATTGACCCATGCTATCTCCAGCCAGTCAGTTGAAATATATCTGAAGGATGGAGACCTTGTGGAGGCTACAATTGCTTTCGTCGGAGACGGCGTGATGAATTGTCTTAAGAACCAACAGGCTATGAAGCATTACGGGATAACAAGCATTGAAGGACACATGAAGAACAGCTTGCTCCTCGATATGAAAGTCATGATATGCAAGGAAGACCTTGCTAAATTCGGCATTAAGGAAGATGCACTTTTAATGGATGCCGATGATATTGGCGGAGAGGTAAAAGCACAAATAGTTCCATACAGTGAAATTCAGAAGGAGATGGAATCAGTAGACCATCTTCTTTTCTGTTAATAAAAAGAGGAGGATTTAATAAAAATGGCTGATTTAAAATCACAAACACCAACACAGGTATTGGATGTGCTGGGCAGGGTATGCCCTTATCCGCTTGTCCTTTCCAAAAAAGCAATTGAAAAACTGGCGAGCGGCGGAATACTTAAGATCCTTTGCGATGCACCTGCATCCGCAGAAGACTCTCTCCCGAAGTTTGCTGCCGGCAAAGGCTATCCTTGTGAAGTTATCAAGACCGGCGACAGCTGGGAAATCTATATGCAAAAACCGTAATCTGTAAACTATTTTGAAAAAGGAGAGGCTTATTAATTCAAGCCTCTCCTTTTTTATTTTAAAGACCTGCCTTGATTTTGCTCTGCGCTCTTTGCGCCTCAGCGGTAAGCTAGTGTAGTGCGGCTTAAATTCCTTGTCATTGCGAGCGGGGCGAAGCAATCCCGCTTTTCGTAACCGCTTAAAATACCGAGATTGCCACGTCGCTCTGCTCCTCCTAAGAAACTCCCACCTCTTAGCATATCACCCACCCATTCAGAGGACAAGTTTCTTGTAGAAAGATTCCCCTCCGTTTCAGGGGTTGAAATACTCGCAATGACATAAGTGAAGAAGCGTTGGTACGCACTACACTAGTTCACTTCTCCAGAACAAACGTAATGGGGATTTCCAAGTCTCCTTTTATAACAGGGAAGGGGGCGGCCCTGGTAATTGTCTGCACAGCCGCTGAATCAAGCACGTTAAAGCCGGAACTTTTTATTATTTTGATATTTACTGGAAGGCCGCTGGAATTGATCGAGAATTCTGTCAGCACAGAGCCTTCAATACCATTTTTTCTTGCAATTGCAGGATAATTTTTTGCCTTTTCTACAGCAGCTCTGATCTTTGAAAGGACGCCTGAAAAGTTAGTGTCGCCTGCTTCTTTGTTGTTTAAATCCTTTGAGGATGCGGAAGTCTTTTCCAGAGGATCTGCGTTTGGTACTGAAGTCTTATTGTGTTCCTGAGAAGAAAAATAAGCATATTGGATTTGTGTCTTTTCCTTTAACTCCGGAAGAGTTGTGATGGCTTTCTCATCCAGTCCGATATCTTTGGATACAGAAATGTCTTTAGTCTGTGCAGCGCTCACTGGGGTATTGTTCCTTGCCGGTGTTTCAATCCCCATAGAAAAACTCTTTGGAGGAATCTCCTCTTGCCTTTTCAGGTTTTTGTTGTTCAGGGAATGGGCGGTATTGACTGAGGTTTTTTCTTCCAGGAAAAAAACATTTGTTAAATCAGGTGGCAGTTTATGAATAGTGCTTTTGTTCGATACAACAAAGACGACTATAAGAATACTCACATGGAGAACAAATGAGAGCAATATTTTCTTTTGTATATTCATAGAATCATATTGCAGGGGCAAGGCCTTCCCTGCCCCTGAATTTTAATTTACAACAATTCACTAAAGCTATTGCCAGACAATCAAAACACACATTTCTCAAAATTCATAAGATACCCCGGCAAGAAAGTTCCTCTTCGGAGAAGGGTAGTATGCCTTTTCTACAGGAAACCCTCCTGCAACACCAAACTCAGAATATTCTCTGTCAGTCAGGTTATTGATGTCCAGAAAGGCCTTTAAGGATTTCCATTTATAGGCAAACTTGGCGTTCATAATAAAGATATCCTTATGTTTGCCGAAGTCATTCTCAAAATCACTTATAAAAGTCCGTTTCCCGATATATGAACCATTAAGAGATGCTGTAAAACCTCTCCAGAACGAGGAAGCAATTTCGAGTGAACCCTTGTTCTTTGGCACTCCCGGAAAATCTTTTCCTTTATACTTTCCGTCTCTTATCTTTGCATCAAGATAAGTATAATTACCTCTTAAAGTCAGCCATTCATATGCCTTTGCGTCAAAGGATACCTCGATCCCGTCTCTCCGCGTCATTCCGTCAAAGTTTTCATTTGTATATGTAACAGGATTAAAGAATATTTCCCTGTCCGTATCAACTCTGAAAACATTCAGATGCACATATATATCATCTGCAAGATAATGCCTTAACCCAATTTCAAAATTATCAGACCTCTGGTTTGTCAAATCAGTATTTACCGTGTTTGTAAAAAAACTGAAGATCTCATCAAAGAGAGGATACCGGAATCCCCTTGAGTAGCTGAAGTACGCGTAGGACTTCTTGTAAAAAGTGTAGTTTATGCCGGCAGTATAGGCGTCTTCTCTCACATCTGTAGAGTCATCAGGTGAGCTTGGATGAAAGGTAAATCTTGCCTTATCATGTCTGTACCCTCCGGAGAGGCGAAGGTTGTCCATTATACTGACTTCATCATGCAGATAATATCCGAAACTTTCTTTGCTGAGATCAAAGCTGTCGCTCGAAGGGAATCCAAAAAAAAGAGAACTGTTTAGAATATTTTCTTTGATATTCTGGTAGTCAATTCCTATTGTCATGTTGTTCTTCGCATATTTAAAATCATTCTTCAGAACAATTTGTGGAGAAATGATGAATGTTTTTATCTCGGTGTCACCGAGAAAATTTCCCCAGTCTCCTGAACTGAACGCCAAAAACGCCCTTTTTCTTAATGAAGCATCCACTTTAAATATATTGTCCCCGAGAAAATATATCTCAGGATTGAGTTTAAAGTAATAATCTTCTGTTATTGCGAAATCATCAGGATGAAGAGAGTCTGTCCTTTCAGCTCCTGAGTTAAAATCACTTTCTTTCAAAGCCCCGGGCAATCTCACATCTTCCTTGTGGTATCCGCTGCTGAAATTTATTTTCATAAGATCTTTCAGATAATAGCTTGTGTTCAGGCCGAAATCCCTTGAATCTACCTTGCTGTTGTCTCTGTACCCGTCAGAGCTGAGATATTTCCCTGAAAGATGAAATGATAAATCCTTGACACTGCCGCTTACGTACGCATTTGTGTTGTATGTATCATAACTCCCTGTTGTAAACTCTGCTCCAGTCTTAAAGCCCTTGCCTTCTTTTGTGATTATGTTGATAACACCGCCTGTTGCATTATCACCGTACATAACGCTTCCGCTTCCGCCGCGAATAATTTCTATGCGTTTTACGCGTTCAAGCGGAATCAGCATCCAGTCAGTTCCGCTCAAATCCGCCTGATTTAGTCTCATGCCATCCACCAAAATCAATGTATTTGAGGATGCCGTCTCCCCAAAACCGCGGACGTCCACAGTAGTAGATCTGCGGTTTCCCATTATATCACTCACATAAATGCCTGCCGTTGTCCTGAGAAGATCAGGGATGCTGCTTGCGGTTGATTGGCTGATATTCTCTTCTGTAATAACCGTTATATTGGCTGGTATATCGGTTATCTTCTTTTCATAACGGGTAGCAGTAACAACAATTTCCTCTACTTTTATCTTTTCTTCTGCCCATACTGATGAAACAAAAATAAAAGGCAGAAGCAATAACCATAATCTATTCATAGAATATCTCTCCTTAATTCATTTCTTATTTGTACTTCTAGTTTTTATTACTTTTAGCTTTTCACTTCATGTTGTATCACGTCTCATAAAAACCTCCTCTTCCCTCGAAGGGTATCAGTTCCAAGGTGCTCAGGGTCTCCTGACTCAGGGCGTCCTACTTGCTTACCTTCCCTAGCTTTTAAAGCCAAGTGGCATCAAAAGCAGGTATAGGTAAAGGTAAAGAAAATTACTTTGCCTCTGCCTTAACCTTAACCTGTCTTTTTCAGTTTTCGTTCCCTTCACAGTTGCGGGGCAGTTCCCGGTTCTCACGGGATTCCCCTAAAACACCTTTGTTTACTGCCAAAGGCAGACTTACTTTTTTGTACCATTGATCAATTTTACTACCGGATATTTGTCCCAGAATTCGATGATGTTCAAACCTCCGTAGTCCTGCTCGATCCTGAAAATATTTTCAAGCGGAATACCGAGCACATGACAGAGAATGATCCTGTTAACACCTCCGTGAGCAACAACAGCTATATGTTCATCCGGATGCCTGCTTAGTATGCTGTCCAGGACATTGATGACCCTGTCGCGAACCTCTATCGTGCTCTCACCTTCCGGAGGGCTGTAGAGAAGAGGGTCTTCAGCCCATGCATTAAATGTCTCAGGATACTTTTCTCTTATCTCAAGGAATGACATGCCTTCCCATATTCCAAAATGCCTTTCCCTGAGATCATGAAGTACAACAGGTTTAAGTCCATATAGGGCTGCGATGATTTTGGCGCCTGTTGCTGCCCTGCTAAGTCCGGATGTATAAACCGCGTTAAGTCTGATAATTTCATTTTCAGGAGCTTTGAGATTCCCCTGAGCAGGCAGGCTCTTGTTTTTTTCTGCTGAGCTTTGAATGTCATAAAGATATTTGGCATATTTAGCATAGGACGCCTCTTTGAGCTGATCCTGAATGAAAGCTGATGTGCTGCGTATCTGTTCAAAGCCTTTTTCAGACATAGGGACATCTATGCTGCCTTTATAACGCATTTGTCTGCTGCCTTCTGTTTCACCGTGTCTGACTAAATAAAGTGTTGTAACCATAATGATGTCACCAGAAAAAATAGTATTTCAGAGATTTCAGATACAGCGCCGAAGGTGTCTCCTGTGAGGCCACCGAATCTTTTTTCGAAAAACTTTGTTGACAAGAGCGAGAATATATACAAAATAGCGATCAGGAGGAAAAAAAGTATTATCGCGCTGCTCCCGAAGGGCTTATGCAGATACAGAATACCGGCTGCAGCAGAAAAAAAGATTAATAATAACGAAGCGACAACAAAAGAGTTAATGGTTATGTTTTCGATAAACATTTTTCCCAATCCATCTTCCCGGGCTGATTTCCCGTGATACATCATCGGTATCATTATCCATTTCGAAAATACCGGCATCAAAAAAAGGAAAACATAGAAGAATGATGACGGCGACGAGCTTAAGAGATCAGCAAGAAAAAGAAATTTTAGCAATACGGACATGACTATCGCTATGACCCCGATGGCGCCTGTTGTGCTGTCTTTCATAATGCTGAGTTTTCTGTTTCTGTCCGCTGTAGGGTCTCCGCTCGATTTTACGGCTAATGCGTCAAAGGTGTCAGCAAGGCCGTCAAGATGAAACCCGCCGTTGATGATAATGAATGTCAGCAGAACAAGTCCTGAGGTTATTTCAGAGGAAAAGAAATTAACAGATAACAGGGCGGTGCAAACACCCAACAGACCCTGAAAGGCCCCTGCAACAGGGAAAAATACCGCTGACCCTGATATGTCTTTTTCTGTTACAGTGCCGCGCACTTTTATAGGCAAAATGGTCAGAAATTGAAATGCAAGAAAAAGCTGTCTCATTTAATCCTTTTTTTCTTTAGCAACGCCAGCGTCACCGAACGTTGCCATTTCTTTATATATCTTCAGCCCTGCCTCGATCATGAGCATTGCAAGGGCAGCGCCTGTACCCTCTCCAAGACGCAGATCCAGATCAAGGATCGGTCTTAATCCGATCTTTTCGAGCATTGCCGTATGTCCGACTTCCACGGATTTATGCGCGGCGAACATGTAGTCTTTTGTCTTCGGTTCGATGCAATATGCTATCAATGCGCCGGCAGTAGATATGAATCCATCTATTACAACAGGGATCCTGTTTGCTGCTGCTCCGATAATAAGCCCTGCGATGCCGCCGATCTCGGCCCCGCCGATCTTTGCAAGCACATCAACAGGATCGCCGGGAACAGGATTGTTTAAGGCGATTGCATCCTCAATTACTTTTACCTTGTTTTTTAATGCAGCATCTCCTATCCCGGTCCCTTTTCCTGTTACCTCTGAAACTGACTTGCCGGTAAGCACAGAGACTATCGCGGCTGATGGTGTTGTATTTGCGATGCCCATCTCTCCAGTGCCAAAGATCTTATAGCCTTTTTTTGCATATTCTGTTGCGAGCTCTATCCCGACGTTGATACATTTTTCTGCTTCTTCTCTGGTCATGGCAGGGCCTTTTCTCATGTTCCTGGTCCCCATGATAACTTTTTTCGAGACAAGCCCGCTCACATCCCTGAAATCATAATCAACCCCGATATCGATAACAACGACTTCAGCGCCTGCATGACGCGCAAGCACATTTATGCCTGCTCCTCCGTTGAGAAAGTTAAATACCATTTGCGGAGTAACTTCTTTTGGAAAAGCAGAGACCCCTTCATCAGCAACCCCATGGTCGCCGGCAAAAGTAAAAACTACTTTTTTATCCAGCTCTGGCATGTCAGTTTCAGTTATTGCTACAAGTCTTCCGGCAAACTCCTCAAGTCTTCCGAGGCTGCCCTGCGGTTTTGTGAGGTTATCAAGCCTTTTCTGTGCTTTTTCAAAAAAATCGCTGTTAACAGATGATATTTTCTGCAGGGTCTCTTTCATTAAAGTTCCTTTTCAGCCTTTTATTTTTACTGGTATGCCTGCTACTACCATGAATACCTCATCAGAAGCCCTGGCAACTTTCTGGTTAATAATTCCTGCCAGGTCCCTGAATTTCCTAGCCAATTCGTTTTCCGGCACAATCCCCATGCCGACTTCATTAGAAACAATGAATAGTGAACCGTGAATAGTTGATAGCGAATTACAGAAAGATTCTATTTCTTCTTCTGCATTTTTGTTGCTGTGCAGTAAATTAGAAAGCCACAGTGTAAGGCAATCTAATACTATTACAGCATATTGGCTTTCTATTTTTTTGAGTACTCCTGGTATTTTTAATGGCTCCTCGTATGTGTCCCAGTCATTTCCCCTATCTTTTTTATGTTTTTTGATCCTCTCTTCCATTTCCTCATCAAGAGCTTCTGCTGTGGCAATATATGCCCTTTTGCCTTGAAGTTTCATTGCTTTCTGAAGTGCAAAAGAGCTTTTACCGCTCCGCGTTCCACCAGTAATGAAAATGATTTTTTTATTCATGGCCTGTGATCTTCCTGAAAATTGTCCTCATAACTTATGAAAGCCTTTTTTCCTTCTATCTGTTTAATTATTTTTACATCAACTTCAAAAGCATTTTTAATATTTTCTTCAGTGAGTATTTCTTCTGGCGCTCCGATGCCAAGTATCCTGCCGTCTTTTATCAGCATTACCTTCTCGAACTGCATGGCGATGTTTATATCATGCAGCGCCATAACAACAGATATGTTTCTGTCTTGCCTGAGTTTTTTTAGAAGTTTAACGAGTTCTATCTGGTATTTAATATCGAGGTTTGCCAGAGGCTCATCCAGCAGAAGAAGTCCAGCGCCCTGAAGGAGGGTCATTGCTATAAATGTCCTCCTTTTTTCTCCGCCGCTAAGGTCTGAAAGATGAGAATTTGCTTTCTCACTAAGTCCGGCCATTTCGAGCGCCTCTTCAACTTTCAGAGCAGGCGGAATATCATAAGGATACAGTCCCATGCTAACAAGCTCTTTTACTGTAAAAGGCAGGCTTATATCGAGTGTCTGCGGCAGATAACTGATAAGCTTCGCGCGGTCTCTGTTCCTGTATGAACCAAGGGGTTTTCCCCAGAGGTTCAGGTCTCCGGACATATTTTTAAGAATTCCACTTCCAAGTTTTAGTATTGTGGATTTGCCTGAACCATTTGCACCAAGAAGACCCATGAATTCTCCTTCACCTATAGAGAAAGAAAGATCATTTATCAGCCCTTTATTTTTTGAATAGGAAAAGCAGACTTCTTTTAGTTCGAGTATCGAGGGGTTATATGCCGAGGACATTTTTCCTCCTCAGAAGATAAAGAAAATAAGGCGAGCCTATAAGAGCTGTGATTATCCCTGCCGGCAGTTCCATCGGAGGCATTATCGATCGGCTGATCAGGTCAGCAATGCAGAGCAACGCCCCGCCACCGATCGCCGAGGCCGGGATCAAAGTCCTGCTGTCAGAACCGATAAAAAAACGCATTATATGAGGGACAAGAAGTCCGATGAAACCGATCATGCCGCCGAGAGACACAGATGCTGCTGTCATAAGCCCTACAG
>MHDW01000050.1:0-2088 GCA_001803645.1 Nitrospirae bacterium GWC2_42_7
CATTTCAAAAAGGTTTTTGTTCTTATATTACTCTTTGTGGTGGGGATATAACTTTAACAACTTATGAGTCTGCTCAAATCACTATACAAAACAATGCATTCTCTAAAAATACGGCCTACTACGGCGATGAAGCGGTTTATGTAGAATCATACAATTCTAGTACAATAAACTTTATAAATAATACTTTTTCAGAAAATGCTAATGGTTGGTATGGGGGAATTTATTTAGTCACTTATGATTCAAGCAATATTAATCTGATAAACAATGCTTTTTCCAATAATAATGTTATCGGAAGAATAGCCAGCTTAGCATCTCATTCTTCAGGTGCGATCACAATTTCAAACAACACATTTTCAGATAATACTTCTTACCTAAGCGGCGGTGTTTGGATAGAATCATGGTCCATTGGCCTTACGTCTATTACGAATAATATATTTTCAGACAACACTGCCTCTGGAGATTGGGGCACTGCGTTAACTGTAGGATCTGCTGGAGAAATAATACTTTCAAACAATAACTTCTGGAGAAATAATTGTTTCTCCTGTAACGGAGCTGCCTATTTAGGCACCTATGGCAATATATCTCTTATCAATAATATATTTTCAGAAAATATTGGAGGAGGAGTTAGTGCACAAATAAACTCTGGCAACTTTGAACTCACAAACAATACATTCTCACAAAATACTTCTCTGTTTGGTGGTGGGGCTTTCTTTTATCAATTCAATGATATGTCAACATTAAATATTTACAACAATATTTTTTGGGATAACAATGCTAGTTTTGCAAACGATCTTTTTATTAGTAAAGCTCAAGAGGCAACAGTCAATCTTTTTAACAATGATTTCAGTGGAAATGCTGATTTTATAACAGGCCAAAGCGAAGATCTTTATGTTAACCCTACTGATAAATACTCACACGGCTCAAACCTTCAGGTCGATCCGCTTTTTGTTGATGCTGGCAACGGAGACTTTCATCTTATGACAAACTCGCCCTTAATAAATAAGGGAAGCAATAGCGCACCGTCTCTGCCCTTAACGGATTTTGAAGGGGACACAAGGATAATAAACGGAACAGTTGATATTGGAGCGGATGAGATTGGAGTTTATTCCATATCTGGGCATATAAAATCAAAGGGACTCCCTCTATCTGAAGTTACTGTCAGTCTCACCGGTGACAAGACTGCTACATCAACTACCGACATAAATGGTTATTATTGTTTCAGTGTTGAAAATGGAGAATATTTTATAAATGCAACCAAGGAAAATTACTATTTCCGCAGCAAACCGAAGAAAGTCAAAATAAAAGGAAAAAACGATAAAGTAAATTTTAAGGGAAATTAACTTTGGCTTCCACTAATTGACGGACAGACAATGTTCTAATAGATCTTTTCTGCCAGAAAAGTGGTGCGTTATGATGCATAATGGTGTATAATTACTATTATGAGTACAATTGAAAAAGCGATCCGCCAAAGCGTTTCTCTTCCATCTCCAATAGCCAGGCGGGTAAAAGCCCTGGCAAAAAGCCGGAAAGTGAGTTCAAACCGAATACTTGTAGAACTCGTTGAAACCGGTCTACGGTCAAAAGAAGAAGAAAAGCGCAGATTCCTTGAATTGGCAGATCGATTAAGCGCATCAACGGATGCTAAAGAGCAACAAGCATTGAAAGAGCAGCTAGCCCGAATGACCTTCGGAGAATGAGTGCGGAAGATTCAGTGGACTAACCTTCCCCCTGCTCTCCGTGATCATCTTTTTGATCGGCTTCGGCAGCGTCAAATCACCGCTGAGGATCTATACCAACTGAAACTCTGGCGAGAATCTTAACCTGAAGCCCCAGATGGCGACTGGTATAAGGACTTTGGCTCGTTCAAAATCTGCGGTAGGGGAAAATACCCTATGACATTTCTTCTTAGAGGGCAGCCTGCCAAGGGCCAGGAATTATAAAACGCAACATTTGATCTGACGGTTTCAGAGAGGTCAAATTCAAATTTTTACAAATTTACTATTTAATCCCCATTTTATCAAGTATCTCATACACAGCTTTAACAGCAGGTGAATCTTCGGGGAGTTCGATGATCGCCTTGCCCTGCAG
>MHDW01000050.1:2119-5930 GCA_001803645.1 Nitrospirae bacterium GWC2_42_7
ACAAGCCCTGCCACTTCAAGCCCGAAATTCTGGGCGATCTTTGTAAGCTCCTGCCCTTCATCTCCGGTAACACGATTGATTATGAGTGCATGTTTTTCTACATCAAGGTCAAGCTCCCTGATAAGGTCAGATATCCTCTTTGCTGTCCGTATTCCCCTGACTGTTGAATCACTCACAATAAGGAGCAGATCAACCTTATGGGTAGTTCTTCTGCTTAAATGCTCCATGCCTGCTTCATTATCAATTACAACATAGGAATAAGTCTCCGAGAGCTTATCAGTATATTTCCTGATAATATTATTTGCAGCGCAGTAACATCCCGGGCCTTCCGGCCTTCCCATCACCATAAGATCAAAACCTTTTGCCTCAATTACAGACTGCTGGACCTGATAATCAAAGAGCTGTTCCATGGACATGCCGCCCGGCCTTTCTGCTCCACTCCTTATGGTCTTTAAGGACTCTTCTCTCAGACTGCCTATCGTAGCATGGACATCTATTCCCAAAGGTTCATTAAGACATGCATTGCTGTCAGCGTCAACAGCAAGCACAGGCTTTTTCTTTTTTTCAAAAAGGTATCTGACTGTCAAAGCAGCTATGCTTGTCTTGCCTGTTCCGCCCTTGCCTGCTAGCGCTACTACATATGCCACTATTTCACCGCCTCAATTAAAGTATAAATACGACCCACCCCTGCACCCCTCCAGGGAGGGGACTTTACGGAGAATGCAGTCCAAAATTAGTCCCCTCTTGGGAGGGGCGCAGGGGTGGGTATTTTTTCTATCAATGACACACAGTCATAGTTTATTACTGATAATCTCATCTCTCTTTTACTTCTTTGGCCTGAGGGTCCTTATTCTGGCGATGTCTTCCTGATATCCGTAAATATGCGCGCCTGCGCTGTAGACATACATCGGCCCGCTTTCTAACCCGGCTTCTGATGCTACAAGATTTTTCAATAGTTCTATGCCGCCAAGGTTCGTAGGAAAACCTGCCCACAGATCCCATGACCGGAAATAACAGCTTACAGTAAGTATAAGTTTATCGTCTTTAGGAATAACCTTAAAATCCAGAAGCCTCAGGCATGGAGGGTCGAGCTTGCCATCATTACCAAAACAGATATCAAGATCTTCAGGGTCCCCAATCTCAACCACAGCCTGATTGGTAAGAGGAGTTTCTTTAAGCATTTCAATAATACGTTCAAGCTGTGTACCGCCTTTGGGCATAGGATGGTGGACCCTGCTTGAGTATTTATATGTCTCGTTCTCTGCCAGTTTCGGATCCATCAGATAATTCACAAAATAGTCTTCTATATATTCCATTGTAGTAGGCGCCGGGATATTAGCGCCTGGAGGCATTATAGGTATCATGTCCTCTCCAGGGTGTTCTATATATACAGCTATTCCGGGATACTGAAGCCTGTACTGTTCTTTTTCGAAAGAACCCCTCTGGATCTGTTGAACGTAAGCATGATCAAAAATGTTATAGATGAGCTGAAACCACGCATCAGGTATTGTCTTGGCCTGAAGAAAAAATGGAAGCATTTTAAGTCTCCTCTTTAATAATAAAATGAACAGTCAAGCTGATTGAAACCTATTTCTGTCAGGATTTATAATAATTTTTATAATATTGTTTAGTCAATTTAACGATTTGCTGTATAATTATAACTGAAAAATGATACTCGAAATTATATTCATTCTGGTCTTCATCCTTCTTAACGGTTTCTTTTCAGCGTCTGAGATAGCTGTTGTAACCTCACGCAAGTCTTTTGTTCAGAATCTCTCGGACAAAGGCAGCCTGAGGGCAAAGAAGCTGTTGAAACTTCAATCAGAACCTGACAGGCTTCTGGCAACAGTCCAGATCGGTGTCACTGTAATGGGTGCGCTCGCATCAGCCTTGGGAGGCGTTGCAGCAGTAAAAAATCTGAAGCCCCTGATCTCTGATATACCCGTTCCCTTCATCGCCTCAGGAGCTGAAGCAATCTCAATAGGGATAGCTGTCATTGTCATCTCATATCTCTCTCTTGTACTTGGGGAGCTTGTTCCAAAATCCTTTGCATTAAGGAATCCTGAGAAAATAGGTCTCATACTGGCAGGCCCGATCCTGGCTGTTGCGAAAATATCGTCCTTTTTTGTTTCCATCCTGACAGCAAGCAGCAATTTATTTCTCAGGCCTTTCGGAGCAAAAGCGTTCTTTGAACGGTCATTCATCACAGAAGAAGAGATCAAACTTCTGATTGAAGAAGGTAAGATCAAAGGCATATTCGAGACTACGGAACAGGAACTGATCCACAGTGTTTTTAAGTTCACCGACATCTCGGTTAAAGGTGTCATGGTGCCGTCCAATCAGATGGTCTCTTTTAAAATAACTGATTCTCCTGAGTTTATAGTCAACAAGATATCTGAAGAGAATTTTTCGAGATACCCTGTTTATGGCAAGGACATAAATGACATAAAGGGGATACTCTACAGCAAAGATGTTTTCAACGAGCTCGCATTAAAAAAGGATATCCTGATACAGAACAGCTTTCATTCCGCCATTTTCGCACCTGAAACCATGAAGATAAGCGTTCTGCTGAGAGAGATGCAGAAGAAAAGGCTGCATATGGCTATTGTTGTAGATGAATACGGCGCTACTTCCGGACTCGTGACTATCGAAGACCTTATTGAGGAGATAGTCGGCGAGATACGCGATGAATATGATACAGAGATCCCTCTCCAGACACTAAAGGATGGGACAATGCTGGTGGACGGCTCTCTGGCCATAAGAGACCTGAATGAAGACCATAATTTTAGTATCCCTGAATCAAATGAATACGATACGCTTGGCGGGTTTCTTCTTTCGGCCTTTCAGAAGCTTCCTGTTGTAGGCGATACCCATTCTACCGAAAACCAGAAATTCACTGTAGCTATCATGAAGGGCCGCCGCATACTGAAAGTCAAGGTCGAATCTCTCCCACCCTCGGACAAGGGATATGACTAATGATTTTTATTTATCCAGTATATCTCTGGCAAGCTGCATGAGCTTCATTGGCGTATAGGGTTTTGACATTACTGCATCCATACTGCCAAGCAGATCTTCATCCAGATCCGCAAGACTGTAACCTGTTACCATAATAAATTTTAGATCAGGTCTTATTGCTCTTAATTCCTTAAACAGCTGTAGCCCTCCCTTGTTGGGCATCATCATGTCTGAGATCACCAGATCTATTTTATGCTTACCTGAATTGTATTGGGCAAAAGCTTCCTCACCATCCCTTGCAGTAATTACCTTGTATCCAAAAGACTTCATTACAGACACAACGAGTTCTCTTATCACATCCTCATCCTCTGCAACTAGTAATGTCTCATTTCCATGCAGTCTCTTTATATCATTTCCCTGTGCAGTCTTGAAAAACTGTGAATCATCGTTATCTTCTTCTGATCTGTAATATGGGATATAAATCTTAAAAGTAGTGCCTTTGCCCTTTTCACTGGATGCTTTGATAAAACCTTTGTGAGCATTCACAACAGAATAAACGATCGAAAGGCCAAGCCCTGTCCCCTTGCCAAGCTCTTTTGTGGTAAAGAAAGGGTCATATATTTTCCGGATATCATCAGTATTAATGCCAACCCCTGTATCTGAAACTGAAAGACATACATATTCTTCTTTCTCAGCAGGCATTGCTAAAGACTGCAGATCATCAGGCAGATAACTCATATCTGTCTTTATTGTCATCCTGCCTTTGCCGTTCATAGCGTCCCTTGCATTCAACGTAAGATTCATTAATACCTGTGTAAACTGCCCGGCATCACATTTCACTTTTAAAACTTCATTA
>MHDW01000050.1:6160-7376 GCA_001803645.1 Nitrospirae bacterium GWC2_42_7
GTATTCTGTTGAAAAAACAACTATTTTTGAATATTCTGAAAAAATCTCCAAATAAGCATTATGCAACACAAAAACCTCATACAAAAATTAGGATTTAGCCCAAAAGAAAACAGTTCTGGTATTTTTCAAAAAAAATATTCTAATTTGAATGATTACGCAATTGAGGTTGATTTTGAAAAAAACACATTCTTTTTTGGTGGAAAAATAAAAATTCACGAAAAAGATTTTCAAAATATTACAAAACCCGAAGATTGGGTTGTTCTAGAATGTGTTAACCGACTTTTAGAAAAAGGCTACAAACCCGAAAATATTTCTCTTGAAAAAGTTTATCCTGCTGGACACGGTTTTTCTGGACGATTAGATATTTGTGTAACTCGTGATGATGGTTCAGAATATTTATTAATTGAATGCAAAACTTACGGAAAAGAGTTTGAAAAAGAATTTTCTCGAATTAAGAAAGACGGCGGACAACTTTTTACATATTTCAAATTTAGCAATAAAGCCGATGTTATTATGCTTTATGCATCGGAATTGATAGGAAACGAAATTGTTTATAGAAATGAAATTGTAAAAATTGAAGATGATTACCGAACTGGTGATGTTAAAGATTTTCACAACGCTTGGGATAAAAATTGCAAACAATTTGGCGTTTGGGAAAACAATCCCTATGATTTTAAAAATAAAATTTTTACAAAAAAAGATTTAAGGGTTCTTAACGAAACCGAAAGTTCAAAAATATTCCACGAGTTTGCTTCTATACTTCGAAAACATTCAGTTTCAGACAAACCAAACGCTTTTAATAAAATTTTTAATTTATTTTTAGCAAAATTATATGATGAAGCTAAAGGTGATGATGATGAATTAGAATTTCAATGGAAAGAAGATGAACATCCTGTTGAATTTCAAGTTAAATTAATAAACTTACACAAAGAAGGATTATTGGCTTTTTTGAACAAAGAAATTGAAGGCATTCAAGACTCTGATTTTAGATACAACACTAAAGAAGAGCTAATTGATAAAAAGAAAAAAGTTTTAAAATTTAATAATGTTCTTACCATAAAAGAAGTTTTAGACGACGATAGTTTCGATGAAAATCAACGAGTTTTGAAAGATGTTGTTAAACTTTTAGAAAAATATCAAATTCGTTATCCTCGAAAACAACAACATTTGTCGGATTTTTTCGAAAAACTTTTAACCACTGGTTTAAAACAAGAGG
>MHDW01000051.1 GCA_001803645.1 Nitrospirae bacterium GWC2_42_7
TACTCGAACTATTCCGACAATAATCTATCGGACGGAACTTACACCTTTGAGATAACAGCAGTTGATATATATGGAAATGAAAGCAAACCTTCAAATAGTGCGTTGTCAAAAATATATACACCTTTACTTTCGCAGCTTTACACCCCAACAGGGTTACAGACAATACAGCTGCAAGACAGTAATGCAGAGATAAATGCAACAGTTGATATATACAACGAATCTGTTTTGGGTTACGGGTTGAGGGTTTCAACAACATCTGATTCCAAAGGCAATTTTTCAGCAAATATAGAGCTTGATCTTGGAGAGAATAAAATCACAGCAGAAGCAACGGACAATGCAGGCAATATCAGCAGGACATCGGATATGGTTGTTATTGTCTACAATGAACCGCCTGCACAGCCGACAGGTTTTGCTTCTGTAGTAAACAACTCCGATATCAATCTTACGTGGAATCCAAATGCAGAAACAGACCTTGTAGGATACAATCTTTACAGAGTAGAAGAAAAAATTAACACACCTGTGCCAGTATCATCAGGAACAACCTCTGCATCCTCTTATTATTCTTCGTCATTTACACCCTCACAAGCGCGCGATGATAATTCTTCAACCTACTGGATGTCTGCTTACAGCTCAGGAACATTAACTCCTGTCTGGTGGCAGATAGATATTCCATCCCCTGAGCTTATAAACAATATTGAGATAGACTGGTACAACGAACAATATTCAGGCAAGGATTTCGAAATTCAGTTCTGGTCAGGATATGCATGGATCACACAAACAAAAATAAAAGGAAACACAACTTCCAAGAATGTCATAGAGATCAAACCATCGTACAGAACAGACAAGGTAAGGATATATGTCACTGATACAAATTATTCCGAGACAATTTGGAAGCGAGTAGGGATATCCGAGGTTAAGATCCAAAAGGATAATCTGATAATTGATACAGCTTACGACGAGCTTAATCTGACTGATGGAAAACATAACTATAGACTCACCGCAGTTGATTATTATGGATTTGAGAGTCTTCCAGTAGGGATAGAAGCCGGAATCGGAGATGTAACGCCTCCTGCTCCGCCATTGAATCTGATAGCAACAGTTTCGGGGTGGGATGTGGTTCTTAATTGGACTGCAAATACTGAACCCGACTTCGCTAAATACAATGTCTACAGAGATGACAGTCAGGGTTGGACACAAATATATTCTTGGATGACTTTAACCGATACTTTCCTTACTGATAGTTACCTCCTGAACGGGACATATATTTACAGAATCACAGCTGTTGATGTTAACGGCAATGAAAGCTTACCATCTAACGAAGCAATATCGACCGTATCCGTAACGCTGCCTGAACCGCCTGAAAATCTTACTGCAGCGTCGCTCCCTGAAGGCAATTCGCTTAAGCTAACATGGGGAGAAATAGCACCTTCTGTCTCGGGCTTTAACCTTTATCGCAGTATAACGCCTGGCGGGCCTTACACATTAATCAACACATGGATCTGGCCTAATTTTTACATAGACGTTATGCTCACAAATGACGTCCCCTACTATTATGTTGTGACTGCTCTGGATGATACTGGCAACGAGAGCCTATACTCGAATGAAGCGATTGGCATACCTTCTTATCTCGCTTCCTCATCAAAGCCATTTCTGTTTTTCCCGACAGTAAGCGGGATGCCGATAACGCTTTACAATGACAAGACTGATTTAGCCGGGACTGCAGAACAATCATCTACTGTCAACCTTTTCAGGAACGGGGATTTTGCAGGCAGTACTACTGCAGCTTCTGCCGATACTTTGCGAAGTTTCGCTATGTCTGAAGATGCCAATTATTTTAATATGTGCATATCACCTGACGGGAAATTGCTGGTTTATGTGATTGCTGGACCTCCAGATTGGATCCAGCATATCTGGCTGAAGGATCTGTACACAGGTGATGAAAAAGAGATTCAGGCAAATGCCTGGGGCTGTGATTGGTCTCCAGACAGCAAAAAGCTTGCATTTACTTACAAAGAAAATACTTGGAATTATAGAATCGGACTTTATGATATTGAATCAGCCAGCATAGAAAACCTAACGAATAATACATATTCGGGACTGCCTTACATGTATGAATATTATCCTTCCTGGTCAGCTAATGGTAATAATGTAGCTTTTTATACATATGACGCTAATTGGACACCAGGGATTTGGATGAAAGACATTGACACCGGTGTTATCACAAAATTAATAGATACAAGCAACGGATATAACTTTAAGATATCTCCGGATGGCAATAGGCTTGCTTATGCTGAAAATCAAAGTCTTTATATGCTTGATACATCAACCGGGATCCCGGCCCTGATTGATGATAAAGCCGCATGGTCAACTCCAATAGACTGGTCTCCTGACAGCAAGAAATTGGCGTTTGTTTCATACAGGCATGATTTTGGGGATATATTCACCTTTGATGTAAATACATTGGAACAAGTGCGTATTACTGATCCAACTTTAGGAAATAATTATTCTGCTAATAATCCTGCATGGTCTCCGGATGGACAGGGAATTGCCTTCACAAGTGATGGTAGCACTTCCATCTGGATATCCTCTGTTAACCCTGATATGACTTCGAGAGTTGTGACCCATCCGGCTAATGGAACTCGTTGGCTTTCATGGACAGAAATTGGAGATATTGCATATTACTCATATGACGGATCATTTAATATCATCAATCTCAAAGGCAATTTCAGCTTTAAAGACGTTAAGCTTGATCCAGAAGAGAACATATTTTTCGTGATGACCACAGATACTTCAAGTAGTCTAATCGAGGCATCTGATCCTATTAATGTGATATATGATGCAGGGATTCTGCTGGATCTTGAGACAACTCCTGATGATATTTTCATATATCCTTCATATCCGGTTGCTGGCGAAGAAACAGCAATCAACATAATAGTTTGGAACAAAGGAGAAACTGAGGCAAAGGATGTCGAGGCTGATGTATACATTTGGGACTACACAGGGATGCTGGAACTTGTTAAATCTGCGAACATTCCAAGCATTGCACCTGATTCAGGAGAAGTAATAGGTTTTACATGGGATTCAACAGGCAAAGCAGGAAATAATAGGATAATGGTTGTAATTGACCCTTCAAATAATATCCTTGAGCAGTCCGAAAAGAATAATTACGCTGAAAAAGAATTTGCAGTTGCAGGACAGGAAGGGATCTCGATGTCCACACTGCTGAACTCAAACACCTTCGCGAGCAATCAGGATATGACCCTTGATATAACCATAATCAATACCGGCACTGAAAAAACAGCGACTTTAACAACAACCATAGAAGATGAAAACGGATATATTGTCACAACCCTAAATTCTTCTGATGAACAGATCTTCTATGGCTCGACAAAGAAAAATCATGTATGGAATACAGGCTCAACCTTTACCGGAATATACAGGGTACATACTATTCTCAAAGATACAGCAGGGATCATAGCGGAAAACCTTGAGCCTTTTACTATCCAGCCTGATATCAATATCAGCTCATCGGTTTCTTCAAATATGACATCTTATGCTGCAAATCAAAATATGAGGATAGATTTTACAGTCAGAAACAATGGCCTCAACTACATCATACCTAAACTGAAGGCAAGGATAAGAATAACAGACACATCGTACAATTTAATAATGACTGAAGACAAGGATATTAATAACCTTTTCCCTGACACAATTGTTTCTTTGTCCTCTCAATGGAACACAGCGCTGAATATGCCTGATGATTACAATATAATTTTAGAGATATATCTGCTTGATCAGCTTATCTCTCAAAGTTCATGTTTATTTGAGATATCTCAGACAGTTAATATCTCCGGAGGAGTCAGTATCAGTCCTCAGATTGTGCTCATCGGAAATGCTCTCAAGGCTGAATACACAATCAAAAACACAGGAAATGCTGACTCTAACTCTCTGGTTGTTAAAGTAATAATTATTGATCCTGAGACACAGGATGTAGTAAACACAAACGAAGAGACAATAAACCTGATGATGAACAGCGGACATAACGGAGAAGCTGTCTTTTCAACTCAGGGTTACAACCTCAAGACCTATCAGGCGTTTCTTCAATGTTCATACCAGAATAGTTCTCAAAATCTCTCAAGCAAGTCCTTCACTGTCAAAGACGGAACACCCCCTGTTGTACAAATTATTTCTCCAATAGCAGGAAGCACGCTTAATTCAATGATTGATATGTCTGTGAGAGCAACAGACAACGCCTCCGGCATTGATAGAGTTGAATACAATATCGACAGCAGCGGATGGAAAGCAATGCCTGTTTCAGACTTTTCCTCAGGAAAATACTCAACAACATGGTCGCCGGCTGTCTCAGAAAAAGGTAAGCACACCCTTCTCTTCAGGTCAACGGATAAAGCAGGAAATACCAGCAAACCCATTGCAATAGAGATCACCATAGACATTCCAGCACCTATTGAAATACTTATAGGCACTATTAAGGCAGAGCCTGACACAATTTCTCAAGGCAAAGACGAGACCATATCCTTCTCTCTCACAAATAACAGCATAGAAGATATTTCAGATGTAAAGGTGGATATACTCATTGTTGATCATGAGTCTCAGGATATAAAACAATCCTACAATTATCTGCACTCATTAAAAGCAGGCGAGACTATCACCGGGTTCAACGTTATCTCAACTTCTAATCTGGAAATCAGGAAGTATAATGTTATCTTGCAGTCTGAAACATCCGAGACGAAAACACTTGCAACAACCACCTTCGAAGTGATGTCATCTTTTGAAATAGAAAAGTCGGTTTCTGATATCATTAATCTTCTTGTATGGATCAATGATGGATGTCGTCATGACGGTATTGATGAATATTCAACAAACAATAACAAGAAGAAAAAAACAGGATACTGCATAAGGACAGATGTTCTTGAAAATATACTTGGAGAGGCAACAGCGGACTTCTTCATTGTATATTCTACTTCTGATTTTCAGACAGAACTGAGAAATCCTTACTATACCGACATACTAATCCTCGGTGACAAAAACATGCTCGAAACTCAATACAAAGATGAAATTAGAGAAAAAGTATATTCCGGCACAGGCATAATCTCAGCGATGTGGTCAAGGCATGGCAGAGAAAAAGATATGAAAGGAAAATTGGAAGACGTAGTTTTTGGAATCAGACATAAAGGAAATATTAAATCAAATAACCATACAATAATGACAGTTGATAGCCCGATAACCGGAGAGTGGAGTATGAACGTATTGGGTATTGCAAAAGATATTGAGTTAATAGAAAACGCCACTGTGTCCGCATGGATCAAAAATGATGATAACAGCACCAGCAGACCTGCAATAGTACTGAATGAATATGGGCAGGGCAAGACAGTATACTATGCTTTTGATCCGGGTTCGATATGTGCAGAAGAAAGTTTCAGCATACTGATAAAGAACTCGATTGCATACATCCACAGGCCGATAAATGAGACCTCCTTACCTGGCAGTCTCCTGCCTGTTCTGATTGAAGCCGGCAGCTCCGGAGGAAATTTTGATCTAATGCTGAATGAAACCTTCCCTGAGGAGATAAAAATATATGACCCTGTTACACGTAAACAGATATCTGACAGCAACTGGTCAAAGGAACTTCATATTGAACCCGGAAAAGCGGCGGCCGCGCAATTTTATGCGATAGTCCCTGATAAAATCGGGACATATACCCTTCTTACAGAAATTGAAGGAGCAGATGACTCTTTTCAGCCTCTGGACTTCAATATTATTGTTGAAAAAGACTCAGCAGCGATAATAAATAACATAAGACAGGAGATACAAAATCTTTCTCCACCATCAAATAAAAAGACCTTTGATAAAATAAACAAACGCATAAGGCTGCTGCAGGAAAGGGAAATTGTTTCAAAGGATGATATTGAAGCAAACATTCTTGATATTCTCAAATCTCTCAAGTACCTGCTCAAACTGAACGAAAGCGATATAGGGGCAATGCGTTCAGATTTCGACAATCTCCTTCGTTTTGAGGAAAGCAGGTTTTATTTTTATTGAGGAACTTCATTAACCATAAAATAGCAATAGAACTCTAATTTTTTAATTTTTTTTTAGTATAGTAACATTCTGTTTATTACTTATATGAAATAACCAGTTTGTCAGTACCCCTGCAAAACCTTGGATTCCTTCTGCCTTCCAGACAGACAGGCCTACACGGGAATGATATCCTATAAAATCAAAAACCTGCACCTCCTCTCCCAATCCCTAACAATGCCCAAAATGTTCGGGAAATATTATTATTGACAATAAGAATTAATTTACATAATATTAAATATAGATATTTGTTAAAAAAATAAAATGATTTGAAGATATAAGAGGAGGATTTGATATGAAAAAAATATATTTTGCGGTTTTCTTTTTGTTGTGCACCAATCTGGCCGTTGCTGATGTTTCTATAATAATGAAAGATGGAAAGATCCTTAATTGGTCGAGTTACACTGAGGAAGACAACAGTTATTGCACATGGAAATCCTATGGCAAGTTTTGTGTTTCGCAGGATGATGTAAAAGTAATTAAAGAGACCGGAGGCAGTTCCGGGGGGTCATCTGACAGTGGATACGGGAATTCGGGACAAAGTTCTTCAGGCAGTTCCTACTCAGGGGACACCGGGAGAGGCACAACTATTATTCAGCGTAGAGGCTCAGGCGTCATTGTTGATGAAAATGTAAGCTCAGCAGACAGGGAAGCAGAGATACAAAGACTCGATAGAGAAGCAGATCTAAAAAAGTGGGAGCGGGAAAAAAGTCTGGAAAAGGAAAGAGAATTAGCTAAAGAGAGAGAAGAACAAAGAATAAGAGAAGCAGAGGAGAGACGCTATCAGCAGGAACGGGAATGGAGGATCAAACAGGAAGAAAACAAACTGTATCGAGGCATGGGAAATCAAAGAGGATACTGATATTTATAGATAAGAGACTTTTAAAGAGGCATTTTTTTTACCTAACAGTAAAGGACCCTGTAACAAACAAATAGGCGTCCGAAAAGTGAACATTTTTTTGTCATTCCAGCAGGCAGGCAAGCTGGAATCAAAAAAATGGTGTTTCCGGCATTCCATATGAGAGGTTGTTCAGAAATACTGCTTTAACTCTAACCCATTGATATATTTGTATTATTACCTGGCATCAGGTTGGCTCAAAGAATTACCCCGCAGCAGAGCTGCGAGGTATCTAATTATTTCCCCGCCCTTGAGGGCCTATGGCTCGGAGCCAACGGCTCATAGAGGAGGGGATAAAAGGGAGGGTGAAAAAAGGAACCAATCACCCCCTCCTAACCTCCCCCCTCAAGGTGGAGGGATTTCAGGAAACCCCGAT
>MHDW01000052.1:0-4944 GCA_001803645.1 Nitrospirae bacterium GWC2_42_7
GTAAATGAAGCGCTGGCAATAACATAACCATTTCCATAAGGATATGTTAAGAAAGCCGGTTGCCCGTTAGCCGTTCTCCTGAGAAGAACTGAAGCATTTTCAGGATAATTTGTGAAGTAGCCATCTATGTTCAAACTTGGGGTTGAGCTTGTTTGTCCTGCCAAGTCATTGTGCCACGTATATATATATGATGAATTGGTCTGGCAACTCTGGTCCTCTGCCCAGCCATATCCGGCAACGCCTCCTGGTAAGGCTAAAAATTCATACCCATATTGCTGTGTAAGGACAAGGACCTTTCCGCCTTTCTTTACGTATTCATCCAGAAACAGCTTAAAGAATTCAGAATTGTCCATTCCATTTAATCCGCCTGTTGGAATTATCAGAAGTGCTACATCCATATCAGGAGATAATTCTGAAGCTTTTATGATCCTTGCATCCTGGCCGAAAGAAGCAAGTAATTTATACATATCGTAAGGATAACCGTTTTCAAGTATTGCAACATTGGAAGAAGAATTGGTAGACGGCATAATTCCATCACTTACTGCTCCTGTACCGACAGTTAGCGTATCATCAGGGCAATCACCGGATGGACTTGTTTTACACATACACCACTCCATACCACCTAAACTTACAACCTCACCAGATACTGTTGCAGCACATCTGCCACCAGAAGAAGGAGGGCACTTTGGTTTTGTTAAACCTGAAATAGGATCATAGATTTCACATGCGGTCGATTTGTCTTTAAGAGATGCTTTGCAAGTCTTGAGAGTGTCCCATGTTCTCTCACACTTTTTGCTCTTGTCCTCGTCCGGAAAGGTCCAGATTTCATACGATTTCAAGGTGCTACCAAATAGTCTCTCCGGAGATAGATTCTCGCTGAAACAATGAGGATTTGTATGAGCTGCAACATGACCATTCTCATCAAGAATACCAACATGGCGGATATTCCCTTTGGCATCTTTATAGGCCACAATATCGCCTTGCTTTCCGTTGCCTAAAGCTTTCATAAAGCAAAAACTCTCCTGGAGCTTGGTTATCAAGCTTGCCGCCCCAGTCTCACCTTTTGTTTTGCCATCTTTCCCAATGATATCTGAGTTCTTAACGCAACCAAAGCTTAACCCACCTTCAATCAATGCCTGCGAAGCAAAATTGGCACAGTCAGTGTTCGCACTGGCGTAATTGATATATGCTGGATTAAAACTATTGCACCATTGCGCCGCATAATTCCTTGATAGTTGGCGGTTGTACCTCAGTTCGGTCCCGAAAGTATTTGATGCCAGAAAAAACAACGACGCAATTATAAAGCTCAGGATCAATTTGATGTTGTCTTTCTTCATTTGCCGTTCCCCGCCTCACTAATTTTACCTAATGCGTGTCGAGCAAAACCGTTGACAACTTCCTCCCAACACACATGACCAGAACCTGTATTGTATGCCATGATATACTCCAATAAAGGAACGGATCTTTTGCTCTTTAACCACCCCAAGGCATAAATTGCATTACTACAGGCCCTTGCATCACTGAAGTAGATTTCCTCTATTTTTTGGATTCCTTGCCCCTCATAACCCGGCAATGCATAGCTTTTGGTATAGGTTTCATTGGGCACTTTATGTTGTCCTATTCCATAGTTCTTTTCCGTTTTATACATCAACCGCTGCACGATATCAAAAGCTGTTTTTTCAGTTTTTTCTTTTTCTATCCCCATCTCGGCTAATCGTGTCGCCGCCGCTGCTTTTACCTCATCACTCGGATAATCCAGTGCTTTAATAAGTAGCTCCTGCCCTCTTTTATCCCAAAGCTTTGTATGGGATATAATCGGTTCTTTTCCGCTCTCATTTCTTATCTCCCAAGCAAAGAGTTTTTCCACAACAAAAGGAGATAAATGTTGGATTCCGGCTTTTGCAAGATCGTCGAGCACCGGTAGCGCTGTATCTCCTTCTCCAAGAATCAACAAAGACCCTGCCGCTTGAAGTCTCACTTGTGGATCTTTATTTTTGGTCAGCTCCTTTAAAACCGGAATAACTCTTTTGTCCTGATACCATCCAAGTTTTTCTGCCGCGCAAGACACCCCTTTCGGATATGATAATTTCTCTTTAGCCACCCTGAGTGTTAAATCAATTTCTTGCTCAGCGTTTAAGAGGGGCAACGGCTTAGATAAGGCACTTGCCTTAACAGCAGGCAATGCTTTGGTTGTTGCCAATTTCTTGAGCACTGCACATATATCCCACTCATATTTATCGCTTCTGGCTTTGTCATCAAAGTTATATTTCCCTCCCCAATCCTGATACCAGCGTATAGTCTTGTGATTTCCCTTCAAGAGAATGGGAAGGCTTTTCAAGGCTTCTTTGTAAGAGACTTGCGTCTCTAACCCGCCCTCAAATTCTTTCTGTTCCTTTGTCGTAAGTGGACTCTTATTGATTTCAATGGTATTCTCTTTCTTGTCTTCTTTCATTTCCATTCCGGAAGATAGCTGCTCTTTTTTCTGCATCTGTACTTCCGGTTTCTGCTCTAAAGGCTGTTTTATTTCTTCTTTCTGAGTTTGTTGTACCTGCGCCTCTTTCTTTTCCAACTCCTTCGCCTTCTGACATGATGTGAATAAAAAAATGACTATTGCTGCAATGACAGGAATAATTGATTTCTTCATAATTCCCCCTTATATTGAATCATTTGTATGACCATAATATTGATTGTTACCTGCATATATAACAACATGACTTTCACCCTTTTGGGAAAGAATATCCCCTGGTTGTGCAAGCAATCGATTGACTTTTTTAAAACAGAAATTATTCTGAAGATCAGCAATGAACTGTAAAACTCCTATTTCTCCTTTTGTATATCCGTCCTTGCCAATGATATCTGAATTCTTAACGCAACCAAAAGGCGCGGCGTCTTTGCCGCCAAAGCCTTCTATTAGAGCTTGTGACACAAAGTTGGTGCAGTCGTTGGGGTAGGAGTTATATTTTGGATTATAGTGATATGCGAACTTTTGTGCATATCCGAC
This sequence comes from Nitrospirae bacterium GWC2_42_7, assembly GCA_001803645.1. Taxonomy (GTDB): domain Bacteria; phylum Nitrospirota; class Thermodesulfovibrionia; order Thermodesulfovibrionales; family UBA6898; genus GWC2-42-7. The sequence continues at coordinate 3,002 of MHDW01000052.1, forward strand.
AATGGTGTTTGCATCTAAAGTGCTTTCAGCAGCTCCAGCAATATACTTGCCTCTTCTAATATTTAAGCATTCTGCAGAAGCAAATGAGGATATTATTGAGATCAGAAGAAGAACAATTGAACATATGGATAACAATTTTGAAAGCCTGTTCATTTTCTGCCCGCCTTTGTCTCATCTTTTATAAAGTCTATGGACTTCTGAGCATCAACAGCATGAATGTTCTCTTCCTTAATCACTTCCTCTAAATTTGGAATCGCCCGTTTATCTTTTAATTTCCCAAGAATCTCTATTGCATAGTATTTATCACAGCGTTGGTCTCTTAAGCACGCTGTAACATTTAAAAAAAGCTCTTCGCTTCTTTCTCCTATCTCCGCCAGCCACCAAGCGCTGTCAATCCTTACACGTGGATCTTTATCCTTCAGAGCTATATACATATAAGTAATTGCCCTCCTGTCTCTCCTTATGGCAGATATCTCAAACACCTTGGCCTTCATCAAATAAGGAAAAGCATATTCATATTCTCCTTCTTTCGATAAAAGCCTACCAGCCCAAATAATTGGTAACCGTCTTCTTTCCTCTGTAATTTCTCTTTCTTCAACCTCTTTTCTTAAAACTTCTTTCAATATTGGGATAGACTTTTTCTTATCAATTCCATGAAGCACAATAATCGCTCTCTCCTTCAATTTGGAGAATTTGCTGTTTAATGCTATGTTCTTTATTGGTTCTATGTATTCGGGTTTTACATTGCTGTATTCTTCCATCTTTATTACGTAATTTAGAGCTTCATATATCTCATCCTCATATCCATATTCGTCTTTCCACCATTTAAGAGGGCTAAGTTTGTCTTCGCCATGGCGTCTTATGGGGATTTTGCAGATATCTAGCAAATATTCCTTTTCCTTCTCTGTTATCTGTTCATTGGCCTTCTTTAGATAATTCTTATATGCTTCATCGCAACCTGCTGGTCTTTTAAGAGGTGTTTCTTTTTCAATAGGTCGTTTTGTTTCAGAAAGCTGTTTATTTATTTCTTCTTTTTGAATCTGCTGAGCGAGTTGTTTCTCTTGAACCTGTTCCTCTTTCTTCCCCTCAGGCTCTTTCGCCTTCTGGCAGGCTGTGAATAAAAAGCTTGCAAGTAATAATGCCATTAAAATAAATATTATCTTCTTCATTATTCCTCCATCTTAGAAAATTGAATCATTCTATACAGATCCCACTAATATTCTGTAAAGCAAAGAATGTGCCTGATTTTACTTTCATGCTACAGCTTTTGTAAAGCTAAATTTTTCAAATAGTTAACCCCATTTAGTGTTTTATTTATAGTTATTGCTTTATTTATGGATGCAGTGGATTTTCATTGTTTGCGTCATATCGCGCATTCTGATAAACATCGACACAGTCACGATCATGTTTGATTTAAAGCAGTTATAAACGATGGAATTAAGTACTGAAATGAATAGGAGAAAAGCACTCCCAAAAGGGTGAAAAAATAAGCATTAGATTTATTTCTATAATGTTTTTTACTAAAAAACAAAGATAGAATTTTGTTCACTTAGGTTTCACTTTGCTTCTCAAAACACCCTGGAACCATCGTGTACTTGTCTCGCTGAAGAAATAACATCTCCTTTGGCGTTTTTAGATAAATTATCCGGCCAAATGATCTTTTACTGATAAAATCTCGGGCATTATTGCTATAATACACAATTCTGTTGCCTTTAATTTTTCTGCTCAATCTATAAAAAGGGCTCTGATAATGAATATAAAAGTCAGTGAATTTATTGTTAAGTATTTAGAAAAACTCGGCACTCAATATGTCTTCGGCATACCAGGTGCACACATCCTGCCTGTTTATGATGCGTTGTATGATTCAAAGATCAAACCTATTCTCGCCAAGCATGAACAAGGAGCATCTTTTATGGCTGGCGGATATGCAAGACTGTCCGGCA
>MHDW01000052.1:4955-7350 GCA_001803645.1 Nitrospirae bacterium GWC2_42_7
TGCATAGCAACTGCCGGACCCGGTGCTACAAATATGGTAACTGGACTGGCAAATGCATACATGGACAGACTTCCTGTTCTGGCTCTTACAGGAGAAACCCCGACATACTCTTTTGGGAAAGGCGCCCTGCAGGAGACTTCCGGAGAAGGCGCATCTATTGATCAGATCGATATATTCAGGGGAATTACAAGATATAACACCATCGTACAGAGAACAGACTATATTGCTCATGTATTCAGCAATGCAACAAATATACTTCTGTCAAAAAATCCAGGCCCGGTCCTCTTGAGCTTTCCTTACAATGTACTTAAGGAGACTGTTGATGACAGCATCCTCAACGATATACGTTTTACTACAAAACATCATGGGACAACCGGAGAAAATATACCTGCAGAAGAAATTATCTCGATGCTAAAAAGATCAAAACATCCTGTTGTCATCTCCGGATATGGCAGTATTCTCTCCGGCGCTGAGGATTTAATAGCAGGTTTCTGTTCAAAGATGAAAATACCGATAGCCACAAGCCTGAAGGCAAGAGGGATAATCTCTGAATCATCTGCTCTGTCCCTCGGAGTGCTCGGCATAACATCTAATGAGCTTGCATACAGGTATATATCTGAAAAAGCAGACCTGATAATCATCTCAGGCGCGAGTTTCGGCGAAAGGACAAGCTATAACTGGGACAAAAACCTTCTGAAAGACAAGAAGATAATACAGATCGATATCAATGAAAACCAGACAGCCAAAGTCTTCTCTCCTGACATCTCCCTGAACTCTGATATCAAGGTTTTTTTCGATTGCCTGCTGTCTTCATTGAAGAAAAAACCGATTGCTTCGAAAAAAACTAAAGATCTTAAAGACTACAAGTCCAGATATTTCAACCATGATGTAAAAGGTAATCAGTTCATGCTCGTGAGTCATTTTCTTAACAGCCTTAATAAACACTTCAATGGCAACGCCATTATATTTGATGACAATATAATTTATATGCAGCGGTTCTGTGATATTTCTAAAGGCAGGACATATTTCCCTAATTCAGGGCTCTCATCCCTCGGCCATGCTGTCCCTGCAGCTATAGGTGCAAAACTGCTCACGAAAAAACCTGTGGTAGCAATACTTGGTGATGGCGGCTTTCAGATGTGCTGCATGGAGATCATGACAGCAGTAAACTACAATATACCATTAACAATTGTGCTCTTTAATAATTCAGCCCTGTGTCTGGTAAGGAAAAACCAGTTCTATAATTACAACAGCAGGTTCGTTTCAAGTGAATTCATTAATCCTGATTACAGAAAACTTGCAGAGTCTTTCAATATCAGCCATTTCAGAGTGGCCTCAACAGCAGATTCAGATATAGTCTTCAAAACCGCTGACTTCAGAAAAAATATAAACCTCATTGAATTAATTCTGGATAAGGACGAATTTCCGAAATATTCATCTGGCAGATGAAGAGGTTTCTTTGAGAAGAAGCAAGTTGTTCAATGAACTGAACTGTTTCTTTGATTTATTTAAAGACAATGTATCTGTGTCTGACCTGCACAAAAGCTTTCTGGCTATTCTTGAAAATATCGACACCCGCAAAGGCATCCATAAAAAGATCATCCCGCTGGGAACTATCTATGAAGCCTGCATAAAATTCACAGAAAACAAGGCTGTTACTTCAGGGTTTAAAGAAGAATTTCTGATGCTTCAGAGGGCCCTGTATGTTGAGCTTGAATATATTCTTTCTTTCGAAGAAAAGGACAACAGGCATCATTTTCTTATAGTCATTCCAGTAGCTGAACGTCCATTAATGTTGAAAAACTGTCTTGACAGCCTTCTTGAACAATGCCGTATCTTCCAGTATGGCGGCTTTTCTGCCGGCAGAAACGGCCTGCCTTTTTATAATAAGGTCAGTGTATTCATTATTGATGACAGCAAAGATATATCAAATATCAGCAGGATAAAAGAAATAGCCTCAGGATCAAACGAATCAGGCATACGCACACATTATGTCGGTCTTGAAGAACAGGCCGGACTTATACAGGGAATACCTGAGGGTATCAAAAAAAATCTCCTTAATCTGCTGGGAGACATAAGTTCTCCTGTTGCTCCACACAAAGGAGCTTCTGTTACACGCAACCTCGCATATCTCTACCTCCAAGCCTTCATCAATGAGCTTGCCGAGAACGTGCTTATTTATTTTATGGACAGCGACGAGGAATTCGGGATCAAGATAAATTCTTCAGGGAAGATAGTCGATATACCATTCATAAATTATTTCTTCCGGCTAAACAGGATATTCAGCAATTCAGACATTGAAATGCTGACCGGAAAAGTGGTTGGCGACCCTCCGGTCTCTTCTGCAGTCATGATCAGCACATTTCTGGATTATGTTATTTTTTTCTTTGACTCA
>MHDW01000053.1 GCA_001803645.1 Nitrospirae bacterium GWC2_42_7
ATAGATGAAGAGACAATATCCTGTATCAGCAGGGAACTTGCTGAAAAATACAAGGTAGTCCCGTTCAGGAAAGAACGCAACAGGCTTTATGTTGCCATGATGGATCCAAGTTCGATGTCGAGTATTGATGAATTAAGATTCATAACAGGATATGATGTAATGCCGCATGTGCTTACAGAGCTCAGGCTTCTCTATGCACTCGAAAAATATTACGGCATGGAGAGAGACCTGCGTTACATTAGTTTATTCGGAAAAGAGGAGGAACAGGCTGTACCTAAAGATAAAAGCAAGGAACATCTGAATAAGGTCAAGGAAGAATTTGTTAATGCAAAAAACAAGGAAGAGATAATAGGCCTTCTGCTTAATGAAGCCAAAAATATAGCATCGAGGGTTGCCATTTTACTTGTTAAGGACCAGAAATTAACCGGCTGGAAATCAAAAGGTGTTTCGATCGAAAAAGTCGAAGTTTCATTGATAGCATCTTCAACCTTTACAGATGTATTCAACAGAAAGAATTACTACAGGGGGCCTCTTCTGAAAATTCCCGGCAATGAACCGATGATAAAAGTCCTTTCCGGAACACCGCAGGACTGCATAATAATCCCTGTTCACATAAGGGAAAAGATTATTGCAATGCTTTATGCTGATAATGGCAATGCTTCAGTACTTGACGCAAGCCTGAACTATCTGAATACCCTTTCTACACTGGCTTCACTCAGCTTCGAAATACTTATCATGAAAAACAAGATAATGTCGCTGTAAGCCAGCCCAAAAGGATAACGTATTGATATAGAAAAACAACCCACCCCACTGCCCCTCCCAAAAGGGGACCTTCTTTATTTTCGTTTGATATGGGTGCAGATCGAATTAAGTCCCCTCCTCGGCGGCCTATGGCTCGTGAGCCACGGCTCATAGAGGGTACAGGGGTGGGTTTTCCCTGGATTTCAAGAAATATTTTAAAATCTGAGAAATAATCTTCTGTTCGTTAGTTGCAGGAATCTATTTGTAATACTACCTAAAATTGACTAAAGAGACAGCATTATTTTACTCTAAATATGTCTGTTTTAAGCTAAATAATGTCATTTCCAGGCTTGACCTTGTAAAAAATAAGAAACAGGCTGGGTTTTGTCGGAATGACTGCTCAAATAAAACAGTAATTTATAAGCAGACCATAAATAAACATTTCAGGAGGAGACTTTGAATACAGCAGTTGAAGATATCAGCAGTACAAAAAAGCGCCTCAAAATAGAGATCCCGACGGATATTATTGAGAAAGAATATAAAATGGGGCTCGATAATGTCAGGAAGAGGGCAAAGATCCCTGGCTTCAGGCCGGGAAATGCGCCAGTTACTATGATAGAGAAAAAATTCGGCAATGATATAAAGTCTGACATTATAGACAGACTTGTGCCTGAATATTATTCTAAGGCATTAAAAGAGGCTGACCTTGTTCCAGTTACTCTCCCGAAATTCGAAAGTTCTCTTGATATCAAAAGAAATGAACCGCTTTCATTCTCTCTGACCGTTGAAGTGAGGCCGATGATCCCTGACCTGAATTACATTGGATTGAAGGTCGATGATATTGCGGTAGAGGCAGAGGCAAAAGAGATAGATGAGACCATCAACGGATTGCAGGATGAACGGGCGATGTTTGAGGTTGTTGACAGGGAGATCAGGGAAAACGATTTAATTATTATAGACTTTGTAAAGCTTGATCCAACCGGACAAAAGGAACTTTCTTCAGGCAAGGATCAGGTAATGAACCTTGGCACTAACATTGCGCCAAAGGGTATACTCGACGAGATAGTAGGCAGGAAAAAAGGGGATACTGTTGAAATTACCCTGCCGGATTTTGGACAAGACCAGTCTCAGGAAGCTTCTAAAAAAGGGAACCGGATCAGAATAACCGTAAAAGAGGTGAAGGAAAAAATACTCCATGCAATTGACGATGAATTTGCAAAGGATTTTGGCCATGAGTCTCTAGAATCACTCAGGGAAGGTGTCAGGGAAGGGATCTTAAAAGCAAAACAAGACAGTGCAGCTAAACAGCAGAAACAACAGCTGCTGGATATGATGGTCGGATCACATGAGTTTGATGTGCCTGAATCTATGCTTGAGAGGGAACTTGAACAGCTTGTGATTAATGAAAAATATTCTGCCAGACAATCCAAGGATTCAATGAGCAATGAAGTTGCAGGCAAGGATTCCGGAGTTGATATTAGTGAATTGTCTGAAAGACTTAAGCCAAAGGCTCTGAGCAATGCTAAAGCAGCGATCATCCTTGAAATGATCGCGGACAAAGAAAGCATAAATGTATCTGAGGAAGAGGTTAAGTCCAAGGTTTCTCTCCTTGCAAGGCATCTCCAGACAACCCCTGATGCTGTGATCAATCTTTTTGTAACACGGGACGGGTCGCTTGAGAATTTCAAAAAGACTATCAGGGATGAAAAAGCTCTCGACCTGATACTCGCCAAGGCAGAAATTACAAAAGGAGAATGATATGAGCATTATACCGATAGTTATTGAACAGACCGGCCGGACAGAGAGGGCCTATGATATATATTCAAGACTGCTGAAAGACAGGATAATCTTTCTGGGCAGCGCGATAGATGACAATGTTGCCAATACTGTTATAGCGCAGATACTCTTTCTCCAGACTGAAGACCCGGACAAAGACATCCATATCTATGTAAATTCACCCGGCGGCATTGTTTCTTCAGGGCTTGCGATATACGATACAATGCAGTATGTGAAACCTGACATTTGCACTTATTGTATCGGGCAGGCTGCAAGCATGGGAGCGCTTCTTCTTACTGCAGGCACAAAAGGCAAGAGGTTTTCCCTTCCTCACTCGAGGATTATGCTGCATCAGCCGATTGGAGGTTTTCAGGGGCAGGCAACCGACATAGCGATACATGCAAAAGAAATAATGAAACTTAAAGATACACTGAGCAGTATAATTTCCATGCATACAGGCCAGCCGCTCGAAAAGGTCCAGACTGATACTGACAGGGACTTTTTTATGTCAGGTGAAGAAGCAAAAGAGTATGGTATCGTGGATGCGGTAATCTATTCCATGAAGAAAAAACTAAACAGCATATAACACGAGGTATAAATGGCAAAAAAAGACGAAGAAGCCCTTAAATGTTCTTTCTGCGGAAAAGGGCAGGATGAGGTAAAAAAACTTATTGCAGGCCCGACTGTGTATATCTGCAATGAGTGCATAGAACTCTGCAATGAGATAATTGCAGATGAATTATATGTTGACACAACAGGGGCAACGCTGCCTAAACTGCCGACACCGAGGGAAATTCACAGCATTCTTAATGATTATGTGATAGGCCAGGAGAAGGCCAAGAGGATACTTTCTGTTGCAGTGCATAATCATTACAAAAGGATCTACAACCCGGCAGAATCAGAAGTGGAACTGCAGAAAAGCAATATACTTCTTATCGGGCCTACCGGCACAGGGAAGACCTTGCTGGCCCAGACTCTGGCAAGGATCCTTGATGTGCCTTTCACAATAGCTGATGCAACAACGCTCACAGAGGCAGGATATGTTGGAGAGGACGTCGAAAATATTATTCTTAAACTGCTTCAGGCCTCTGAATACGATGTTGAAAAAGCACAGAGGGGAATAGTTTATATAGATGAAATAGACAAGATAAGCAGAAAGTCTGACAATCCTTCAATAACCCGAGATGTCTCTGGAGAAGGCGTACAGCAGGCTCTGCTTAAGATAATCGAAGGCACTATCGCAAATATCCCGCCGCAGGGCGGACGTAAACACCCCCAACAGGATTTCATTCAGCTTGATACAACGAATATCCTTTTTATCTGCGGAGGAGCATTTATCGGTCTGGATGGTATTCTTGAGCAGAGAACAGGGAAGAAAACAGTAGGTTTCGGTACTGACGTAGCCAGCAAGAGCGACAAGAAGATAGGGGATATTCTGAGTATGGCAGAACCTCAGGACCTTATAAAATACGGCCTCATACCTGAATTTGTCGGCAGGCTTCCTGTTGTTGCAGTACTTGGAGAGCTTGATGAGGCTTCGCTTGTTAAAATACTGGTAGAGCCTAAGAACGCACTTACGAAACAGTTTCAGAAACTGCTTTCTTTTGATAATGTAAGGCTGAAATTTACTGACAGCGCCTTGTCTGCTATTGCAAAAAAATCGGTCAATCGCAAATCAGGCGCAAGAGGGCTCAGGGCGATACTCGAAGAGATCATGCTTGATGTTATGTATGAAATACCATCGCAGAAAGGCATTAAGGAATGTCTTATCACCGAGGATACGGTCATGAAGAAGGAGAAACCTATCCTGATCTACGAAAAACAGGCAGAGTCAGCATAAAGTAAGTTTTATGACGTAAAAAGAGGACAGGTTTTATAAATCTGTCCTCTTTTATTTGAGAACAATCAAATAGTTTGTCTGGCGGCTCTCTATAGTTTTAATAATCTATCCTGCCTTAAGATTTTACAAAACATTTATAACCTTGAAATTATTCCGTGAAACTATTAGTATTTAAGAGATTTAAGGGGAATTAGTGATCAGGGAGGAAGATGATTTGTTGCATATGATAAACATTATCAAAAAGGCGATTAAGGGAGAGCTGTTTTGAAATTTCTCGCGGATGTTAATATAGAAAAATATCTTGTGGATGAACTAAAGAGGATGGGACATAATATTATATGGGTAGCCGATGTAGATAGGTATTTGGACGACATTAGTATTCTCAATATGGCAAGGAAAGATAACCGCATTTTGTTGACCAACGACAAGGATTTTGGGGAGATTGTATTCAGGCAGAAACAAATACCTGCGGGGATTATTCTTTTCAGGGTTAAAGGGCAGGATGTAAAGGAGAAGATAAAATTACTAAGAAAGCTTTTAGCAGCGCATAGTGATAAAATAGCAAAACACTTTGTTGTTGTGGCAAAGGATAAATTTAGGTTTATTCCTATATAATTTGGAAGGAGGTATCGATATGAAAACAAAGCTGTTAAACAGGATAGAGACAAATCCCGTTATAATGTTCGGAAAGCCTGTAATAAAAGGCTCCAGACTGCCTGTCGAGATAATCCTTGAAAAATTAGCATACGGTGTGACCGAGGATGAAATATTAAAAGAATATCCGTTTCTGAAAAAAGAAGATATAAAGGCCGCACTTCTTTATGCTGCCAGAACACTATCACTTGAAGAAGTCATGCAGGCATAGAGAAAAGGGGTTTAAGAGATGCGTGGAAATGGACAGACGATTAATGAGGGAATCGGATTTCACCTGCTTTATAGATTCCGGTGTTTCTGTAATAGGCTCATCAGTTTACCCACACTCCAATGCTAAAGCTTGGGAAATTAATCTTGTTAAATTTACGTCTTTAACGTAAAATTGTAAAACAAAATGACAAAGGGGATACTTAGGTAAATTAATTTGATAATTCCCTGTAGCTTGCTACAGGGTTCTTCATTCTGTCCCCTTTTTATTTGGCCTTTATATTTTCTGGGGTTTGTTTTTTAGTGATCTTTCGACTGCTGTTTTTACAGCCTTTTTTAAGTCTTCATCTTTAATTTCTGAAGTCAGATCGCTTATGAACAAATTATCTTCATCTGACAGCTTTCTGTGTTCAGGACTCTTAAAAACAGGTTGTTTATCTGGAGAGATCCTCCCTATCCTGAAACGCACTTCTTTGACACCATAAGAGCGCAGTTTTTCGATGATCTCTTTTTTGTAATATGTTAATTGCTGGATCCAGATGGGTGAATCCACATTTAAAAGCAATTCACCCTCTGAGAGCTTTGACGGGTACATATGAAGCGAGAGAGGCCTATCGAAAATATTCTGCCAGTTGGTTTTTATCTGTGCGAGCCTGACACCTGCTTCAAGGCCGAGGTTTTTTAGTATAGAGGTAAGGACAGATTCTGCCCTTACCATTAGACCACTTTGTTTACCAGACCTGAGCGCAGGCATCTTGTACAAACATATGCGCGTTTAACACCGCCAGGGGTTGTTATTCTTGTGCTCTGCAGATTAGGCATGAACGCCCTTTTGCTTTTATTGTTAGCATGACTTACATTATTTCCCATAGTCTTCTTTTTGCCACATGAAATGCAACTTGCCAATTTGATTTCCTCCTTTCAGAATTGCATTAAAAACGTTTTTTATGATAACATTTTGGAATTAATGTTACAACAGTTGCGTCAGCCGTATTGATTTTAATCTGACTCACTCAATCAGAAAAGGCCGGGATAAATGTCAAAAGTAAGAATATTTGAATTAGCAAAAGAGCTCAATAAACCGAGCAAGGATATTTTAAAAGAACTTTCCAAGGTTGGAATTACCGGCAAGACGCATTCTTCAAGTATAGAAGAAGATATTGCTGCAAAGATAAGAAAATCTCTGGTGATAGAAAGCCGTCAGCCCAAAACTCCCAAAACTCTTTTGAAACCTGCTGTTAAAGCCGAGAAGCCGAAGGTTTCTCCAAAAACAGAGATCCCGGAAAAAGCAAAGTTTGAAAAACCCCTTAAGAAAGAGATAACACCGGAGGTTCCCGCAAAAACAGCTGAACCGGTTGCACATAACATTGTGAAAGAAGCTGGGAAATCTGTAACAGAAACGCCGGCAAAAGATATAGCACAGAGGGAAGATAAAAAAACCGGGACACAAGAAGAAATAAATATTGAAGAACCCAAAGAAGATGATGTTCTTTTAGCTGAAAGCAAAAAATTCAAGCCGGGTGTAACTGATGTTGAAGAAGACGTGAGCCTGCCTGACAGGTTCAAGAAAGAAATCGAAGCAGAGAAGATAGAGAAGTTCAAGGCAAAACCAAGCATGCAGCGTGCTTTTCAGGCTGTTAGAAAAGTTGAACCTAAAAAGTGGCATGATTCAAGATTTACCAAAAGGGGTGAAAAACAAAAATTCGGACAGAAACCGGAGCAGAAACCGGAGCAGAAACCTATAACAATGCCGAGGAAGAAGACGCTTAAGCTCATTGAAGGCACTACTGTAAAAGAGTTTTCTGAGCTTATCGGCCTGAAGTTTTCGGATGTGATAAAGAAGTTCATGGAATTAGGGTATATGCCTACTATAAACCAGCCTGTGGATACTGATGCTGCGCTTCTTGTGGCTGAAGGCTTCGGCATTAAGATAGAATTGTCATCTGTTGAGGAAGATACTTTAGAAGAACAGGTGCAGGAAGATGCTGCCAAACTGCTGCCAAGGGCCCCTGTTGTTACTATAATGGGACATGTTGATCATGGAAAGACCTCCCTCCTGGATGCGATAAGGGAGACAAAGGTTACAGAAACAGAGGCTGGAGGAATAACTCAG